>DAHUXO010000031.1 GCA_027307095.1 Betaproteobacteria bacterium
TGGGACCGATGATCCCGCGCAGCTCGCCCCGCTTCACCGAGAAATCGATGTCGGCATTCGCGATCACGCCGCCGTAATACCGGGTCAGGCCGGTTGCCTGCAGGATGGGCCCGGTGCCCTCGGAGGACGATCGATCCCGCGCCCGCGGGGATTGGTCGACAGGCTCGCGGCCGACGGCGGATCCCGGAAGGTCCGCTTCTTCGCCCGGGTCGATCCCGGGCAGCGACGCGTCTTCGCCGGCCGCTGCCCTCGCCTTGCCGCCGAGCAGCCGGTAGAGATCGGTGATGCCGCCGATGATGCCGTGCCGCAGGAAGCTGACGAGCAGCACGAAGACCAGTCCCAGCACCAGCTTCCACGAAGCACCGAGGCCCAGCGTTCCCTGCAGGTAGTCCTGGAGGTACAACCAGATCGTGGCGCCCAGCAGCGGGCCGAACAACGTGCCACGGCCGCCGATGGCGGTCAGGATCACCAGCTGGCCGGAGGTGTCGAACGTGAATGCGTCCGGCGGCATGAACGCCTGCAGCACGCCGAGCAATCCGCCCGCAAGCCCGGCATAGGCGGCGGCGATGACGAAGGCGGCGAGCTTGTAGCCGTGGACGCTGTGCCCGACCGCCGCCGCCCGCAGCGGATTCTCGCGGATCGCGCTGAAGATCGCGCCGACCGGCGAGCGCACGATGCGCAGCGCGATGACGATGCCGACGAAATAGCACAGCGCGAGGAATGGATAGAGCGACCAGCCGGTGCTCATGTGAAGGGTGGTGAAGCCGAGGTACAGCGTCGGCGCCGGCACGCCGGGCAATCCGTTCTCGCCGCCGGTCCAGTGCGCCAGGGGATTGAACTCGACGAAGTAGAAGACCTCCGCGATCGCCACCGTGATCATCGCGAAGTAGATGCCGGTGCGCCGCAGCGCCACCAGCCCGACCAGGAAGCCGACGGCGGCAGCGGCGATCATGCCCAGGATCAGGGCGAGCAAGACATACGGAAATCCGGCCCGGGTCAGCAGGTAGGCGGCGACGAATCCGCCGGTGCCGTAGAAGGCGGACTGGCCGAACGAAAGGAGACCGGTGTAGCCGAACAGGAGGTCGAAGCCGATGCCGAACAGCCCCCACACCAGGATGCGGTTGACGGTATCGGGCGCAAACCCGAGGTGCGGCAGCACGAACGGCGCGGCGATCAGGCCGATCGCCACCAGCGCTTCGACGAGGTACTGACGCTGCCTCAGCATCGGACGCCCGCGTTCACTCGCGGCCCTTCGTGCCGAGCAGCCCCTGCGGCCGCAGCATCAGCACGAGCACCATCGCCCCGAACAGCATGACGTAGGCGTAGCCCGGATCGATCATGGACGTGATGCTGATGATCTCCCCTGCGATCAGCCCGCCGAGCACGGCGCCGGGAAACGATCCGACGCCGCCGATGACGACGACGACGAAGGTCTGCACGAGGATCGCCTCGCCGACGTCGGGGGTGAGCGATGCCACCGGGGCGTTCACGATGCCCGCGAAGCCCGCCGCCATCGCGCCGATGCCGAACACGATCATGAACACGCGGTAGACATTGATGCCGAGGGAATCGACCATCACGGGATCCTCGATTCCCGCGCGCACGATCATGCCGAGACGCGTCCGGTAGAGCACGATGTACAGGGCGAGCAGCGCGACGGCGACGATGCCGACGGCGGCGAGGCGATAGGTTGGATAGAACAGGAAGCCGAGCGAGGTGATGCCGGAGAGCATCTGCGGCGGCGGGACGGTCTTCGAGAGGCTCGAGAAGAACAGGCGGACGAGCTCGACCATGCAGATGCCCAGCCCGAACGTGACCAGCAGCTGGTCCTCGTGCGGCCGGCCGTAGAAGTGGCGGATGATCAGCCGCTCCATCGCCACGCCGACGACCATCAGGAACAGCGTGCCGGCGATCACTGCCACCGTGAACGACCCGGTCGCCTCGTACGCGACGTAGCCGGCGTAGCCGCCGAGCATGAACATCGCGCCGTGCGCCAGGTTCAGCACGCCGAGCGTGCCGTAGATGATCGTCAGCCCGGAGCTGATCAGCGCGAGCAGCGCGCCCAGCGCCAGCCCGTTGAACAGCTGCGAAACGAAATTAGTCCACGTGATCATATCGGACGTCCATGCGATCCCGCGGGCTCAGAACATGCCGCTCATGCCACTGCAGGTCCGCGCCGCAGGCGACGATCGCCGCCCGCGGCGCCGAAGTGCCTTCAGTGTCAGGTGTAGCCGCCGAGGTTGCACCCGAACGCATCGGGCTTCTGCATCAGCGGAGCACCGGGCAGGATCTCGGTGACCTCCCAGAAGTCTTCCTTGTTCTTCATCGCGGATGGCTTCTTGCCGCGGACGATGATCACGGGCCGCACGAGCTGGTGGTCGGCCGCGCGCCAGTAGACCTCGCCGACGACCGAGTCGATCTTGCGGCCTGCTTCGTAGGACTTGATCACGTCGGGGGGATAGAAGCTGCCGGCGTTCTCGACCGCTTCCGCCCAGAGCGCGAATTCCATGTAGGCGTTCTCGGCGCCCCACTCCGGCTTGTAGCCGTACTTCTTGTCGAACGCCTCGACGAACATCTTGGCCAGGGGGTACTTGTCCTCGAGCGTCCACCAGAAGTCGGTGGCGGCGTACACGCCTTCCATGATGTCGGCACCGACTTCGCGGGCGAGGAACGGCACCTGGTACGGCACCACCAGCTTCATCTTCGGCAGGATGCCAAATTGCTTGGCCTGCTGGATCGACAGGACCGCGTCGTGTCCCCAGTTCACGTTGATCAGGATCTCGGCGCCCGAGTTGGCGATGTTGGTCAGATACGAGCTGAAGTCCGGCGCGCCTAGCGGCGACACCTGGTTGGTCACCATCGTCCACCCGCCGTTCTTGCTCAGGAAGTCGTTCATCGACTTGGTGACGGTGTGCCCGTACGTGTAGTCCGGAGTCATGAACGCCGCCTTCTTGTTCTTGCCGAAGGTCTTGAGCAGGACGGGGCCGATGGCGTTGGCGGCGGTCTCGCCGTAGAAGCACTGGCGGAAGCCGTAGCGCACGCAGTCCTTGCCGGTGGTGTCGTTGGAGCCCGAGATGCCGGCGACGTAGAGCACCTTCTCGCGCTGGGCGAGCTTGTTGAGCGCCACCGCGACCGCGCTCGAGGTCGAGCCCGTCATCAGCACCGCCTTGTTCTCGCTGATGAAGCGCTGTTCCGCCTGCACCGCGTCGTTCGGCTTGGCGGCGGAGTCGGCGACCCCGAATTTCACCGTCTTCCCGAGCACGCCCTTCTTCGTCTTCGGCGAGATCTTCTTGATCAGCGGATGGCCTTCGTTGATGTGCTCGACGGCGAGCTGGTAGCCCTTGAGCTCGTCCTCGCCCTGCAGCGCATAGGCGCCGGTGCGCGGCACGGTGATGCCGATGAACACCGAGTCGCCGGATGAGCCGGCCGGCCAGGTGCCGATCGCAGGACGGTCCTCCGCGAAGGCCCGCGACGCGAATGCCGTCGGGAGGGCGAGCCCGCCGGCCACGCTGAGGCCCGTACGCATGAAGTCACGGCGGCTGTAGCCATGGAACTTCGACTTGCTGTCTCGCATCACATCCTCCTCCAGGTGGGTTGCCGATGAAACGTCGCAGACCAAGGCCATCGCCGCAAACCGGGCGATATTACCCGCATTCGGAAATTCCGCGGCCGCTCGGCATCGTCGGCTCGCGTCGCGCCAGCTTCGCTGGATTCGACGCCGGAATGGCGCGCGGCGCGCGGGCGGCCCCGGACGTCGTTTTGCGGCAGGTTTGATCTTCGTCAAAGTGTATCGGAGTTCGACCTGTTGTCAACCGTTGGCGCAGCCATCACAATGCAGCGGAGGCAGCTCCCGAGAAAGGAACCGGGCAGATTGTCGTCCCGATGACAGATCGGACGGCACCCGAAATCATGAAACCGAACCGCAGGATCGGCAGGCCGCGCGCATTGGACCAGCGTGCGTACGAGGCGCTGGCCCATTTCCGCTACACGCTGCGACGCTTCCTGTCGTTCAGCGAAACCGCCGCAGGCGTGGTGGGCCTGACGCCACAGCAGTACCAGGCGCTGCTCGCGATCAAGGGCGCCTCCGGGGAGGGTCCGGTCACGATCAACGACCTCGCGGGCCAGCTGATGATCAAGCACAACAGCGCAGTGGGCCTGGTCGACCGCCTCGAGGACGAGGGACTGATCGTCAGGCGGATCGCCCGCCAGGACCGGCGCAAGGTCAACCTGATCCTGACGCCCAAGGGTACGCGGATGTTCGAAAAGCTCGCCACCGCGCACCGCGCCGAACTGCAGCGCATCGGACCGGAGCTTTCGGGGTTCTTCGTCCACCTGTCCGGGCACGGCGACGCGCGCAGCCCCCGCCAGAAACAGTGATCCGCTGATCCGCCGCGGGTGGCGGCAAGCACCGGGTCCGCACCCCGGCAGGGCCACGCCGGTCACCGCGGGCGTGGCCCCTTTGTCAGTGGCTCTCCCGGCCCACTTTCGCGCCCGACCCGCCGACCAGAAAATCGAGGTCGACGCCCTTGTCGGCCTGCTGGACCGTCGCGCAGTAGAGCCTCACCCAGCCGCGATCGGCATGGGGTTCCGGCGGCTTCCAGCGCGCACGCCGGCGTGCCAGCTCGTCGTCCGAGACCTGCAGGCGCAGGCGGCGCTTGGCGACGTCGAGCTCGATGACGTCGCCATTCTCGACCAGCGCGAGCGGGCCGCCTGCCGCCGCTTCCGGCGCCGTATGCAGCACGACGGTCCCGTACGCTGTCCCTGACATCCGGGCGTCCGAGATGCGGACCATGTCGGTGACGCCCTTCTTCAGCAGCTTGGCGGGCAGCGCGAAGTTGCCGACTTCGGGAAACCCGGGATAGCCCTTCGGTCCGCAGTTCTTGAGCACGAGGATGTCGTCGGCCTCGACGTCGAGATCCGGATCGTCGATGCGCCGGTTGAGATCGTCGATGTCCTCGAACACGACGGCGCGGCCCCGGTGCCTCATCAGATTCGGCGTCGCCGCCGAGGGTTTGAGCACCGCGCCGTCCGGGGCGAGGTTCCCGCGCAGGACCACGATGCCTCCCTGCGGCTTGAACGGCTTCTCGAGCGGGGTGATGACGTCGTGGTTGTAGTTGACCGCGTCCTTGCAGTTGTCCCAGATCGTCCGTCCGTTCACGGTCAGCGCCTTGCGGTGGATCGACTTGCGGATCTCGCGGATGACGACCGGCAGTCCCCCGGCGTAGTGAAAATCCTCCATCAGGTACTTCCCTGACGGCATCAGGTTGACGAGGCAGGGCATGCTGCGCCCGAGCCGGTCCCAGTCGTCCAGCGTCAGGTCGACGCCGATGCGCCCGGCGATCGCCAGCAGATGGACCACGGCGTTGGTCGACCCGCCGATCGCGCCGTTGACCATGATTGCGTTCTCGAAAGACTGGCGGGTCAGGATCCTCGACATCCGCAGATCCTCGCGCACCATCTCGACGATGCGCCGGCCGGCCATCCGCGCGAGCACCCTGCGCCGCGAATCGACGGCGGGGATCGCAGCATTGGTCGGCAGGCCCATCCCCAGCGCCTCGACCATCGACGCCATCGTCGATGCGGTTCCCATGGTCATGCAATGGCCGGCGGAGCGCGACATGCAGCTCTCGGCCTCGATCATGTCCGCCTCGTTCATCCGTCCGGTCTTCAGCATCTCGGTGAACTTCCAGACGTGCGTGCCCGAGCCGATGTCCTCGCCGCGGAACTTCCCGTTCAGCATCGGTCCGCCCGAGACGCCGATCGTCGGCAGGTCGCAGGACGCCGCGCCCATCAGCAGCGCGGGCGTGGTCTTGTCGCAGCCCATCAGCAGCACGACGCCGTCGAAAGGATTGGCGCGGATCGACTCCTCGACGTCCATCGCGCATTGATTGCGGAACAGCATCGTCGTTGGCCGCATCAGCGTCTCGCCAAGGCTCATCACCGGGAACTCGATCGGGAACCCGCCGGCATCGAGCACGCCATCGCGCACGTGCTGCGCGAGCTCGCGGACGTGCGCAGTGCAAGGTGTGGCCTGCGACCAGGTGTTGCAGATGCCGACGACCGGCCGGCCGTCGAACTGGTCGTGCGGTATGCCCTGGTTCTTCATCCAGGAGCGATGGACGAGCGCATCGCGGTCGTGGCGACCGAACCATTCGGTCGAGCGGAGCTTGGGTTTCGGTTTGCGGCTCATTGGGCGCCGGGGATCACCGGAAAGGAACGAAGGGGCACCGAAACCACCGGTGTGCTGCGCCAGCGACCGGTGCCGTTGCGCTCAAGACACGAGTCTCGCGCCGGACGCCTGGTCGAACAAATGCACGTTCGCCGGATCGATGGCAAAGCCGACCTTGTCACCGGGCTGCAGCGTCGTCCGGCCATGCGTCTCGACGGTCATCTGCGCGTCGCCGATCCGCACGACCAGCTCGGTCTCCGAGCCGGTGGGCTCGACGACGACGATTTCGCCCGGTACCGTGCGCTCGCCGCCTCCCCCGAGCTCGAGATGGTCCGGCCGCACGCCATAAGCCACCGCCTGCCCATCGACACCCCCGCCGCTGCCGGCCGGCCAGCGCACCCCATCCGCCGTCTCGACGTGCGCTGCACTTCCGGTCCGTCGCAGCGTGCCCCGGACCACGTTCATCGCCGGCGAACCGATGAATTGCGCGACGAACAGGTTGTCGGGCCGGTCGTAGAGCTCGAGTGGCGTGCCGATCTGCTCGATCGCACCGTCGTGCATGACGACGATCCGATCGGCCATCGTCATCGCCTCGATCTGGTCGTGCGTAACGTACACGGTCGTCGTCTTCAGCCGCTGGTGCAGCGCCTTGATCTCCGAGCGCATCTGCACGCGCAGCTTGGCATCGAGGTTCGACAGCGGCTCGTCGAACAGGAACACCTTCGGGTCGCGCACGATCGCGCGTCCCATCGCGACGCGCTGGCGCTGCCCGCCAGACAGCTCGCGCGGGTAACGATCGAGGTAAGGTTCCAGATTCAGGATCCGCGCGGCGCGCATGACGCGCGCATCGATCTCGCTGCGGTCGGCCCGGCGCAGGCGCAGGCTGAAGCCCATGTTATCGCGCACGCTCATGTGCGGGTAGAGGGCGTAGCTCTGGAACACCATCGCGATGTCGCGGTCCTTGGAGTCGACCTGGTTGACCACCCGGCCATCGATCGCGATCGTGCCGGCGGTGATCTCCTCGAGGCCGGCGAGCATGCGGAGCAGCGTCGACTTGCCGCAGCCGGACGGCCCGACGAGCACCATGAATTCGCCGTCGCGGATGTCGAACGAGATGCCGCGGATGACCTCGGTGCTGCCGAAGGTCTTGGCGATGTTGTTGAAGGAAACCGGGGCCATGGTCGGGGATCGGGGATCAGAGGTCGGGGATCGGCGGCGATGCATGCGTCGTGGGGCGGCGTACGCGCATTGCGCGGATGCGAAGCGGGCTCACGACTTGACGGCGCCGGCGGTCAGACCGGCGACCATGTAGCGCTTGAACGCATAGTAGATCGCGGCCGGCGGCAGCGCATAGATCAATCCGGTCGTCATCAGGAGCTCCCACGGCGAATCGTCCGCCGAGAGGAAGTGCCCGAGCGCGACCGGCAGCGTGATGTCCTTGTCGTTGGACAGCAGCAGGAACGCATACAGGTATTCGTTCCAGGCGAGCAGCAGCGCGTAGGTGCCGACGGCGACCAGCGAAGGCGCGATCAGCGGCAGGTAGACGAGCCGGAACAGCTGCAGCGGCGACGCTCCGTCGATGCGCGCCGCCTCGTCGAGCTCCCAGGGCAGCTTGTCGGAGGCCTGCTTCAGCACCCAGATCGCGTACGGCGACGCGATCGTGACCATCGCCAGGATCAGCGCCCACTGCGTGTTGAGCAGCCCGTACGTCCCCATCGCCTTGTACATCGGAACGGCGAGGAACGCGGCCGGGATGAAGTAGGTGAACAGGGCGCAGTTCAGCACCAGCCGGCCGCCGCGCGTTCTCAGGCGGCTGATCGAGAAAGCCGCGCCCGCCGCAACGACCAGCGTGATCGCGCCGACGGCAACCGCGATCAGCAGCGAATTGGCGAACTGACGCCAGAAGTGGTTGAGGAAATAGTTCTGCTCGCGGAACACGACGCCGAAATTGCGCAGCGTCGGATGCGCGGGCCACAGCTCGCCGGAAAAAGCCTCTTCCTTGGTCGATATCGAGAACAGGAACATGTGATAGATCGGCAGCAGCGTCCAGATGGCGACCGGAATTCCGATCAGCACGAGCTTCGCCTCGGTCAGCAGGCGCTTCATCGCGACAGGCGCTTCATCATGAAGTAGACCAGCGGCAGCACCAGCGGCAGCGCCGAGACGATCGTCGCCATTGCCAGGTCGACCTGGTCGAGGCGCAGGTAGCGGATGCCGAGCGTGGCCAGCACGTGCGTCAGGTCCGCGGGGCCGCCGCCGGTCAGCAGGTACACGCTGTTGAAATCGCCCAGCGTCCAGATCATCGACAGGATCGCCGAGGTCAGGTACAGCGTCGACAGCGACGGCCAGGTGATGAAGCGGAATCTCTGCCACACCGAAGCGCCGTCGACGCTCGCCGCCTCGTAGAGCTCGCCCGGGATGGCGAGGCGGCCGGCGATCAGGATCATCGTCCAGAAAGGCAGACTCTTCCAGATGTGGACGAGCATCGCCATCGACAGCGCGATCCACCGGTCGTTGAGCCAGTTCGGACCGTCGGCGCCGGTCAGCCTGAAGATGACCTGGTTGACCACCCCCCATTCCGGATTGAGCATGAATCGGATCGAGAGGATCGTCGGTATCGACGGCACGGCCCACGGCAGGATGAACAGCACCGACAGCCAGCGGATCCAGGGGCGCGCGGTCACGAAGAAACCGGACAGGAACAGCGCCACCGCCATCTTGAGGTTGATGCCGACGATCAGGAAGATCAGCGTGTTGACCACCGAGCCCGCGAAAACGGGGTCGGCGAAGAGCTGCACGTAGCTCTGCGGATGGCGCGCGAGCCACAGTCCGTACCCGACGGGGTACAGCACGAACACCAGGAACACCGCGACATAGGGCGCGAGCAGCACGAGCCCCCACGCCTGCCACGGCGACAGGCGCCTGCGCGGCCCCCCCGCCGATGCGGCGGCCTCGACTCCCGGCAGCGCGACCGTCGACATCTCGTCGCCTCCCCCTCGCACGGTTCGCGCGCCCCCGGGTCATTCCCGGCGGCGCGCGGCGCGGCTGCGGGCCGTCAGCCCGCGACTTCCTTGATGCGGGCGATCATCTCGTCGACCGCCTTCTCGACCGGCCAGTGCTCGCTGGCGACGCGATTCATCGCCTTGGCCCAGACGTTCTCGTTGTTGAGGATCGTGAATTTCCAGTTCTTCGTGAACTCGAAAGTGTTGGTCCCCGCCGAGAACTGGCGCTGGACCGATGTACGGTGCGGGTCGGCGAGCCAGAATGCGAGCCGCGCTGCTCCCGACTTGGTGACCGGGTACCAGCGGCCGAGCGATCCCTCGACGTATGGAATCAGGTTCTCGTCCTCGAGCAGGAACGCGACGAACTCCTTGGCGCGCTTCTTGTTCTTCGCATCCGCGAACACGACGCCGGTCTTGACCGCAGCTCGGTATTTCATCGGCGTGCCGTCAGGCTTGCTGGGGAAACCCGACGTGGCGATGTTGTCGTAGTAGTTCTTCTTCGCCTGCTCGCGCTCCTGCGCCGAGAGCGTCGTGTTGTTCATGTCGTCGTACCACTTGGCCGGGATCGAGATCGTCGCGTTATGCGTCATGATGATCGTCTTGTTGTGGAACGCGACGTTGTTGTCCGGGTCTTTCCAGCTCGTCGACGAGGGCGGCGTGCAACCCTTCATGTACGGCTGCGTGTAGTCGCGCAGCGCGTTGATCAGCCCCTGGCGGACCTTGGGGTCCCCGACCAGCAGCTTGCCGCTGTCGTCGACCAGCCTGACGTTGTAGGCATCCATGAACGTCAGGAACGAGTAATACGAGTCGCTCGAGTCGACGCCCATCGGGAAACCGGTGGCGAAGATGCGCTTGCCCGACGCCTTGCGGTACGCAGGCTGAACCTTGTCGCACCAGAACGACCAGTACGCGTTCCAGGTCGTCGGGATGTCCGACTCCTTGAGGCCGGCCTGGGCAAGCATGTCCTTCCAGTAGTTGATGTGCATCGTCTGCTGCTTGATCGGGAACGCGTAGTACGCGCGCTTGTTCGCCTTGGCGTCGTACAGGTACGTCGTCTCGAGCGTGTTCGGCAGGAACTTGTCCTTGATCGGGGTCAGCACGTCGGACAGGTCCTCGAGCTTGCCGTCGTAGGCCCACTTGCCGGTCACCTGGAAGTCGAACACGTCGATGTAAGCGACGTCCGGCGGATTGCCCGCGTCGAGCGCGGCAACGACCTTGGGAATGCCGTCCTGCACCGCGTACTGCGAAAGCTCGACCTTGACCCCGGTCTTCTGCTCGTATTTCCTGATCATCGCGTACAGCGCGTCGTCCTCGGACTTGTAGAAGCCCTTGACCCACCAGACGACCAGCTTTTCCTGCGCAGACGCGGGCGCGGCCGCGCAGAGCATGCCCAGCGCGAACAGCGCGACGACGAACTTGGCGAACGGCTTCATCGATTCCTCCCTCCGGGCGCATTGCCCATCAATGTGCATGCGGGACCGTTTCCGGCCTTCCACACTTGCAGCGCGACCTGCCGGCCGCCTCCGGCAGGCTCCGCCGGCGGCCGACTGCGCCGCGCGTTACATCACCGCACCGAGATACCAGGGCACGAATTCGCTCTGTCCGTAGCCATGGCGCTCGCTCTTGGTCCTCGTGCCCGACGCGGTTTCCAGGATCAGCCCGAACAGCCGCTCGCCGGTCTGGGCGACCGTCGCGTCCCCGTCGACGATCGCGCCGCAGTTGAGATCGATGTCCTCTTCCTGCCGCACCCACAGCGGCGTGTTGGTCGACAGCTTGAGCGACGGCGACGGTGCGCAGCCGTACGCCGACCCGCGGCCGGTGGTGAACACGATCATGTTGGCGCCGCCCGCGACCTGGCCGGTCGCGGACACCGGGTCGTAGCCCGGCGTATCCATGTAGACGAATCCCTTCGCCGTCACCGGCTCCGCGTATTCGTAGACGGCGACCAGGTTGGTCGTCCCGCCTTTCGCCACCGCGCCCAGCGACTTCTCGAGGATCGTCGTCAGGCCACCCGCCTTGTTGCCGGGCGACGGATTGTTGTTCATCTCGCCGCGCTCGCGCGCCGTGTAGTCCTCCCACCATCGGATGCGCGCGATAAGCTGCTCGCCGACGTCGCGCGATGCCGCCCGCCGCGTCAGCAGGTGCTCGGCACCGTAGATCTCGGGCGTCTCCGACAGGATCGCCGTTCCGCCATGGCGCACCAGCAGGTCGACCGCCGCGCCGAGCGCGGGATTCGCGGTGATGCCCGAATAGCCGTCCGACCCGCCGCACTGCAGGCCGATGGTCAGGTTCGACGCCGGCACAGGTTGTCGCGTCACGGCGTCCGCGTGCGGAAGCATCTCGCCGACGATCGCAATGCCGCGCGCGATGCTCTTCGCGGTGCCGCCGGTGTCCTGGATCGAGAAGGTCCGCAGCAGCGCAGCTTCCTGCAGCTCCTGCGCCCCCAGCAATGCGCTGATCTGGTTCGCTTCGCAGCCCAGCCCCACGACCAGCACGCCGGCGAAGTTCGCATGCTTCGCGTAGCCACCCAGCGTACGGCGCAGGATCTGCATGCCCTCGCCCTGCGTGTCCATGCCGCAGCCGGAGCCGTGGGTCAGCGCCACGACGCCGTCGATGTTCGGAAACGCGGCGAGGCGCTCGCGGGTGAAGTGGTCGGCGATGCTGCGCGCGACGGTTGCCGAGCAGTTGACCGTCGACAGGATGCCGATGTAGTTGCGGGTCGCCACCTTGCCGGCATTCGCCCCGTCGCGGCGGACGATGCCCATGAAGGTCGCCGCAGCCTCGATGTAGGCGGTCGGCTTCGCATCGACCCCGAACGCGTAGTCGCGGTCGAACGCGCCCATCGCGAGATTGTGCAGGTGCACATGCTCGCCCGGCGCGATGTCCCGGCTGGCGAAGCCGATGATCTGGTTGTAGCGGCGCACCGGCGCACCGGCACGCACGGCGCGGGTCGCGACCTTGTGCCCGGGTGGCACGAGGCCGGAGACGACCACGCTCTCGTCGATCAGCGTCGTGCCGCCGATGAGCTGCGAGCGGGCGATGACGACATCGTCTGCCGGATGCAGGCGGATCGTCAGCGAAGAACGCGTGAGCATCGAAACTCCTTCAGTGCAACCTCGGCTCGACCCGGGCGCGACCTCAGTGCAACCTCAGTGCAACATTTCCCAGCCGGTGCTGAACCGCTTGTACGCCTGGTTCAGATGCCGGCGCATCGCGGCGCGGGCGCCCCTGGCATCGTGCGCCGCGATCGCCTTCAGCACGACGCGATGCTCGGCCATCGCCGCTTGCCACAGTTCAGGCGAATCGTAATGGTGCTCGAGCTGCTGGTAGAGCGGCCCGGCGCGCTCGTCCCACAGCATCCGGACCACGTGCACCAGCGCGCCGTTTCCCGTTGCCTCCACAATCCGCAAATGGAACAGGCGGTCGCCCGGCAGCGGCTGCATCCCCTCCGCCATTTCGCGCTCCATGTCGCTCAGCGCGGCTTCCATCGCCTGCAGCTGCACCCGGGTCACGGTCTTCGCCGCCAGCGCGGCGCATTCGGACTCGATCACGTAGCGCGCACGCAGGAGCTCGAAAGGACCCGCCTCGCCGTCGGCCGGCGGCGCAGCCTGCGCGTCGTCGCAGGGGCGGACGTAGATGCCGGAACCGATGCGCACATCGACCAGCCCCTCGACCTCGAGGGCGATCACGGCCTCGCGAACCGACGGGCGGGACACGCCGAGCTGCTTCGCGAGGTCCCGCTCGGGCGGCAGGCGTGAACCGGTGGCGTACTCGCCACTCCTGATCAGCGCGCGGATCTGGTCCGCGATCTGCCGGTAAAGCCGACGGGGTTCGATGCTCTGGAACGGCATGGGACCAAGCCCGGCGGCGCGGCGCACCGCGCCCGACGATGGTTCGGATCGGCGAAGGCTACGCGCGCCTGGTAGACTGGTCAAGTGGCATTACCAATTGCCCGCATCCGGTAGCTGGTATAATCCGGCCACGCGGCATGGGTTCCAGTCCTTTTCGCCGCTGTCGATTCCGACCTCCTGCAGTTCCTCCGTTTGCCTGCGACTGGCCTCCCACAGGGGAGGACAGGCCGATGTTTTTCCGAAAGCTTTCATGTCCTTCTCCACCCTCGGCCTGTCCGAGACACTGCTGCGTGCCGTCACCGAACACGGCTATACCCAACCCACGCCCGTGCAGGCGCAGGCGATTCCTGCCGTTCTGGCCGGCGGCGATCTCCTCGCCGGAGCGCAAACCGGCACCGGCAAGACTGCCGGATTCGTACTGCCGATCCTTCAACTCCTGTCCACGCCCTCAGGGGCGAAGTCGCCGCGGGCGTCGGGCCGACCGATCCGCGCGCTGATCCTGACCCCGACCCGTGAGCTCGCCGCACAGGTCGAGCAATCGGTGCGCACCTACGGCAAGTACTCGAAGTTGAGCTCCACTGTGGTCTTCGGCGGAGTGGGGATCCACCCGCAAATCAGCCATCTGAAGCGCGGCGTCGACATCCTGGTCGCCACACCCGGCCGGCTGCTCGACCTTACAGGCCAGCGTGCCGTCAACCTGTCGCAGGTCGAGATCCTCGTCCTCGACGAAGCCGACCGGATGCTCGACATGGGCTTCATCCGCGACATCAGGCGCATCCTGGCGCTGCTGCCCCGGCAACGGCAGAACCTGCTGTTCTCGGCGACGTTTTCCGACGAGATCAAGGTGCTTGCCGACGGCCTGCTGAATTCGCCGGCGATGATCGAGGTCGCGCGGCGCAATTCAACCGTCGAGATGATCCAGCAGAAGGTGCACCCGGTCGACCACGCCCGCAAGCGCGAGTTGCTCGCGCATCTGATCAGGACGCGGGATTGGACGCAGGTGCTGGTCTTCACCCGCACCAAGCATGGCGCGAACAAGCTGACCGAGCAGCTCGGCCACGATGGAATCGCCGCACTCGCGATTCACGGCAACAAGAGCCAGGCGGCGCGCACCCGTGCGCTGGCCGAGTTCAAGCAGGGCCGGCTCACCGTGCTGGTCGCCACCGACATCGCAGCCCGCGGCATCGATATCGACCAATTGCCGCAAGTCGTGAATTACGACCTGCCCAATGTCCCCGAGGACTATGTGCACCGCATCGGGCGTACCGGTCGCGCCGGCGCGACCGGCGAGGCCGTATCGCTGGTCTCGGTCGAGGAGCGCGCTTTCCTGCGCGGCATCGAAAGGCTGATCAAGCAAACGATTCCGCAGGAACCCGTCCCGGGTTTCGCGCCCCGCGCGGGGGTGACGATGCAACCGGTCGCGCGCGACGCAGCGCGGCGTGCGCAACCCGGCGCGCCCGCAGGCAGGCGCCCGTCCGGTGCCGGAGCGCGCCACAAGGTCGGCGCGCCCAAAGCAAGGCCTTCGGGACGTGGCCGTCCGTCGAGCCAAGCCGGCCGCGCCGCCTGAGGAGCGGGCGGGCATCCTGCGCTGCGATGCACATCCTCGGATGACTGCCGACGCGCCCCGTGCAACGCGGGGCGCGACCCGGCAGCCGCGTTCGGGAGGTCGTGGTGCCGGAGGTTCTGGCAGGCGATGACGTTCTCGGTGCGCGGATCGAGGGCATCCTCACCGACGAGCTCGCACGCACGATGCGACTGTGCGCAACCCGGTCGGTAGCCGAGATCGACTCCAGGATCATCGCCTGACCCGGCGCTTTCATCGCGCGCGCAACAAGACGACCGTTATAGCCGCGCTTCGGGGCCGCACCGCTTGCGGATGGACGGGCGACGTCGCATCCTTGGCGCTCAGGATCTCTCCCCGCCCGAAGGTGCTCCAATGGCTGCACCCGCACTGACCACCGAGTTCCTGACGATTGCGACGGGAGTTTCCGCGTATCTCGCCAAACCAAGCGGCGTTCCAGGCATCGGCGTGGTGGTCATGATGGAGGCGTTCGGCGTGAACGCCTACGTCAAGGGCATATGCGAGCGCTTCGCGCGCGCCGGCTACATCGCCATCGCGCCGGACTTCTACCACGGCGACGTGCTGGAGTATTCGGACCGGGATCGCGCGATCGCGCGCGTGCAGGAAATCGACGACGACCAGGCGATGCAGGAGACCGGCGCCGCACTCGATGCGCTGGTGGCCCAGGGCGCGCGCGACGGCCGGCTGGCGGTCATCGGCTTCTGCATGGGTGGAAGGCTCGCTTTCCTCGCCAATGCCGTCCACGGAGCGCGCCTCGCGGCATCGGTGTCGTTCTACGGTGGCGGGATCGCGCCGCTGGAGCCGAAGGGGAAGCGCAAGCCGCTGCTCGACCGTGCGCAGGACCTCAAGGCCCCGCAACTCCTGGTCTACGGCGCGAAGGATGCCTCGATCGCGAGCGACGAGCACGCGCGGCTCGCAAAGGCGCTGTCCGACGCCAACCGCCGCTACACGCTGGCCGTCCTTCCCGACGCCGGCCACGCTTTCGCGACCGTCGACCGCGAGAGCTACGTTCCCGAGGCGGCCGAGGCCGCCTGGCGCATCGCCTTCGCGTTCCTCGTCGACACCTTCATGCATTGACGCGCGCCGCCGGCCGGCGACCGGCGCCTGCCGCGGAGCGTCCATTCACTGCGCGGCACCGGAGCGCCCGCCGGCAGCGTAGAATCCGCGCTTTTTGCGGCGATGGACCGATCGGCGCCGGGTGCGGAGGGATGCGATGGGTGGAAGGCTGGCAGGCAAGTCCGCGCTGATCACTGCGGCGGGCCAGGGAATCGGACGCGCGACGGCGATCGCGATGGCGGGCGAAGGCGCCGAGGTGCTCGCCACCGACATCGACGTCGATGCGCTCGACACGCTGCGCGGCATCGCGAATGTCACGACCCGCCGTCTCGACGTGCTCGACGACGCCGAGGTCGCGAAGACGATCGAGTCCCTGCCGCCGCTGCAGATCCTGTTCAACTGCGCAGGCTACGTCCACCACGGAGCGGTCCTCGAGTGCGCGCCCAAGGACTGGGAGTTCAGCTTCAACCTGAACGTCCGCGCGATGTACATCGCGATCCGTGCCGCGCTGCCGAAGATGCTCGCCCATCACGAGGCCACCGGGCGCGGTGCGTCCATCATCAACATGTCGTCGATCGCGAGCTCGATCAAGGGCCTGCCCAACCGCTTCGTCTACGGCACCACCAAGGCGGCCGTCATCGGCCTCACCAAGTCCGTGGCCGCCGACTACGTGCAGAAAGGCATTCGCTGCAACGCGATCGCGCCGGGCACCGTCGACACGCCGTCGCTGGCGCAGCGGATCAACGCGTTCCCCGACCCGGTCGAGGCGCGGCGCATGTTCGTCGCGCGCCAGCCGATGGGTCGGCTCGCGAAAGCCGACGAAATCGCGCCGCTGGTCGTGTTCCTGGCGTCCGACGAGTCGGCATTCGTCACCGGCAACACCTATTCCTGCGATGGCGGGATGACAATCTGAGGAGAACTCGATGAAGCTCGTACGTTATGGACCCGCGGGGCGCGAGAAGCCCGGCATGATCGACCCGGACGGCGTCCTGCGTGACCTCTCGCGCAAGGTGAAGGACATCGATGCGGAGGCGCTCGCGCCGACCTCGCTCGCTGCATTGCGCAAGCTCGACCCCAGGCGGCTGCCCGCGGTGAAAGGCCGGCCGCGGATCGGCCCATGCGTGGCCATGCCCCCCAAGTTCGTCGCCATCGGTCTCAACTTCGCCGATCACGCGAAGGAGGCCGGCGTGCCCATTCCGGCGCACCCGGTCGTCTTCTTCAAGGCCGAGACGTCGATCTGCGGCCCCAACGACAACACGATCACGCCGAAGGATTCGACGCAGCTCGACTACGAAATCGAGCTCGGCCTGGTCATCGGCCGGAAGGCGCGCCATGTCGCGGTGAAGGACGCGTTGCGCTATGTTGCCGGCTACTGCGTGATCAACGACGTGTCCGAACGCGATTTCCAGCTGAAGCGCGGCGCCTCGCAGTGGAGCAAGGGCAAGGGCTGCGACACCTTCGGACCGATCGGCCCGTGGCTCGTGACCACCGACGAGATCAAGGACCCGCAGAACCTCGACATGTGGCTCGACGTCAACGGTGAGCGCAGGCAGACCGGCAACACGAAGACGATGATCTTCGGCGTCGCCGAGCTCGTTGCCGACGTCTCCCGCTACATGACGCTGCTTCCGGGCGACGTGATCACGACCGGCACGCCACCTGGCGTGGCGCTGGGCATGAAGGAGCCGAAGGGGTGGCTCAAGCCCGGCGACATCGTGACCTGCGGCATCTCCGGGCTCGGCGAGCAGCGGCAGAAGATCGTGCCGTTCAAGGGGCGCGGCTAGGCGGCTCCCCGCATCGCGGACCGCTAGCGCGGGACCGCGATGCCCCGGCCGCGCGGGTCCGAGGGCCCGCGCGGCGCCAGCTGCCGGCGACGCCCGGCGTGCACCGCGGCCACTTCGTCGCGAAGGGCCGAACCGATCGGCCCGAAATGCGATCATACGGTCGATGATCGACTCCGTCCTCGCCCAGTCACCCGAGGCGAGCCTCTATCCGGAATGCATGCCGTACGCGAGCGGCATGCTCGCGCTGGATCGGCGGCACGCGATGTACTGGGAGAACTGCGGCAACCCGTCAGCTGCGCCGATCCTGTTCCTGCACGGTGGACCGGGTGGTGGAAGCCTGCCGCACCATCGGCGGTTCTACGACCCCTCGCAGTGGCGCATCGTGCTCTACGATCAGCGGGGAGCGGGCCGCTCGACCCCGACCGCCGACACCGTCGACAACACGACCGCACACCTCGTCGACGACATCGAGCGCCTGCGCGAGCACCTGGGCATCGAGCGCTGGGTGCTGTTCGGCGGATCGTGGGGCTCGACGCTGGCGCTTGCCTACGCCGAGGCGCATCCGGGCCGCGTCCTCGGCCTGATCCTGCGCGGCGTGTTCCTCGGGTCCCCCGACGAGATCCGATGGTTCATGGACGGCATGCGCCAATTCTTCCCGGAAGCGTGGCGCGATTTCGAGCACTTCCTGCCGCCTGGGGAGCGCGGCAACCTTCTCGCGAGCTACCACCGGCGGCTGAACGATCCCGACCCCGCGGTGCACCTGCCCGCCGCCATGGCCTGGGACCGTTACGAAAGCGCGTGCTCGACGCTGCTCCCGCGGCACGACGCCGGGCGCATCGACGACGCTGCTGCGTCGCTCGCGATCGCGCGCATCGAGGCGCATTATTTCGTCCACGACGCGTTCCTCGCACCGGGCCGGATCCTCGCGGACATTCCCCGCATCGCGCAGCTGCCGTGCACGATCGTGCAGGGGCGCTACGACGTCGTCTGCCCCCCCGTCACCGCGCTGGCGCTCGCCGGCGCGTGGCCCAGCGCCGAATGCATCGTCGTCCCCGACGCCGGGCATTCGGTGCGCGAGCCCGGCATCGCGCGCGAGCTGGTCGACGCGGTGCGCCGGATGCGCACGCGCGTCGGTGCGAAGGCATGACATCGAGCCGAGACTGGGCGCTGCGCAGCCGCCACGCGGTGTGGCATCCATGCACGCAGATGAAGCAGCACGAGGACTCGCCGCCGGTCGCGATCGCGCGCGCGGCGGGCGCCTGGCTCTACGACTTCGAGGGGAATCGCTACCTCGACGCGGTCGCCTCGTGGTGGGTCAACCTGTTCGGCCACGCCAACCCGCGGATCAACGCAGCGCTTAGCTCGCAGCTCGCCGAGCTCGAGCACGTGATGCTCGCGGGCTTCACCCATCGCCCGGTGGTCGAACTGTCGGAGCGGCTGTCGGCACTCGCCCCGCCGGGAATGTCGCACGCGTTCTACGCGTCCGACGGCGCGTCGGCGACCGAGATCGCCCTCAAGATGAGCTTCCATTACTGGAGCCATCGAGGTGCCGCCGGCAAGACGCACTACGCGCGGCTGGCAGGCGGCTACCACGGGGAAACCGTCGGGGCACTCGCCGTGACCGACGTTGCACTGTTCCGCGACGCCTACGCGCCGCTGTTGCGCGAGCACCCGGTGTTGCCCTCGCCCGCCGCCTGCGACGTCGACCGCGGCGGCGCGGATGCCGCGGTCGACGCCGCGATCGGTGCGCTGGAGGCCTTCCTCGCGGCACACCACGCGAGTACCGCGGCCCTGATCGTCGAGCCTCTGGTCCAGGGCGCCGCCGGAATGGCGATGTATGCGCCGCGCTACCTCGCGCGCGCCCGCGAGCTCACCGCGCATCACGGCGTCCACCTGATCGCCGACGAGATCATGACGGGCTTCGGCCGCACCGGCAGTTTCTTCGCCTGCGAGCAGGCGGGGATCACCCCGGATCTCCTGTGCCTGTCCAAGGGCATCACCGGGGGCTACCTGCCGCTGTCCTGCGTGCTCGCGACCGACGATGTCTATCGCGCGTTCTACGCCGACGGGTTCGCACAGGGTTTCCTGCATTCGCACTCGTACACGGGCAACGCGCTCGCCTGCCGGGCGGCGCTGGCCGTGCTCGACATCTTCCGCGACGACGACGTCATCGTCGCCAACCGCGACAAGGCGCTGCGCTGGGGCCGGATCGCGCAGCCGATCGCCGATCACCCCCGCGCGCGCAACTTCCGCCAGTGCGGAATGATCGTCGCATTCGACGTGGACCACGCCCGCTCCGGATTCGCCCGCTGGTTCGCTGCCGAAGCGCTGGCGCGGGAGCTGGTGCTGCGGCCGATCGGCAACACCGTCTATTTCATGCCGCCCTACGTCGTCACCGATGCCGAGTTCGCGCTGCTCGTCGAGCGAACGCTCGACATCCTCGACACCGCGTGAAGCGATGAGCCGCGCCTGCGAACCCCGGACCCGGGCGCGCAGCGGTCGACCGGCGATCGCGCGACGACTCGCGGCGTCGCTCGCCATCGCCGCCGTGCTGTGCGCGACAGCCGCGCAGGCAGCGATGCCACGCGAGATCCGCCGCGCATTCCTCGATGCGGGCATTCCGATGACCGACGTGTCGATCGTCGTGCAGGACACGGCGAAGCCGCGCCCGATGTTCGTGTACGACCCCGACCGGCCGCGCAATCCCGCATCGGTGATGAAGCTCGTCACGACCTACGCGGCACTGGAGCTCCTCGGCCGCGACTACCGCTGGAAGACCGAGGCCTACCTCGGCGGTCCACTGGTGAACGGGGTCCTGCACGGGAACCTGATCCTGAAGGGATATGGCGACCCCAAGATCACCAAGGAGCAGTGGCAGGCATTCATCGCCATGCTGCGCGGGAAAGGACTCGAAGCGATCGACGGCGACCTCGTGCTCGACCGGAGCTATTTCGCGCTTCCCCACTACGATGCGAGCGCCTTCGACCACGAGCCCCGCAAGCCCTACAACGTCGGGCCGGACGCGCTGCTCGTCAACTTCAAGGCGCTGCACCTCAGCTTCACGCCGGACTCCGCGACCGCGCAGGTCGCGGTCTCGATCGATCCGCCGCTGCCGGACGTCACGCTGCAGCGGGCACCGGCGCTCGTCGACACCGGCACCTGCGGCGACTGGCGCGCGAGCGCGCAGCCTGAATTCGTGGATCGGGGCGACCGTGCGTCGATCCGGTTTGCCGGGGACTATTCGGCGAGCTGCGGCGAGCGCGACTGGTGGGTCTCGCTGCTCGACCATGCGCACTACGTGCAGGCGATGTTCGAGGCGTATTTTCGCGAGGCAGGCGGGCGTTTCGCCGGAGGCGTGAAGAGCGGACGCGTCGCTCCCGGCGCCGCACCATTCGCCACGCTCGAGTCGCCGCCGCTCTACGACATCGTGCGCGACGTCAACAAGCTGTCGAACAACGTGATGGCGCGCCAGATCTTCCTGACGCTTGCGACGACGGCCGATCCGCCGCCTGCCACGCCGGCGCGGGCCGCTACGGTCGTGCGGCGCTTCCTCGCCGCGCGCAAGCTCGCAATGCCGGGCCTGGTGCTCGAGAACGGATCGGGACTCTCGCGCCGCGAGCGCGTCAGCGCGCGCGGGCTCAACGGGCTGCTGGTGGCGGCGAGCCGCAGCAAGGTTCGCGACGAGTTCGCGAGCTCCCTCCCGGTCGCCGCGACCGACGGCACGCTCGAGCGGCGATTCGTGCACGACGGCGTGGCCGGGCAGGCACTGCTCAAGACCGGCACGCTCGAGGGCGTCCGGGCGCTCGCGGGCTATGTCGTGGACCGTTCGGGGAGATGGTTCTCGGTCGTCGCGCTGGTCAACGCTCCCGACGCGCGCCGCGCCGCGCCCGCCCTCGACTACCTGGTGGAATGGGTGTACGCCAACGGCGCGAGCTTCGAAACCGCGCTGCAGCGCTGAGACGGAGCCCGCTACATCCCCGGTACCGGCTGGCTCTCGTGGAACAGCAGGTAGCCGCGCACGACGCGGTAGATGACCCAGATCGTATCCGCGGCCCAGATCGCGAAAGCGATCGGGATGCCGATGAGGATCAGGCCGAGCGTGACGAAGACCAGCGCCCCGATCATCGCCCACAGCAGCGACCACCAGAACGTGCGAACCTGCCAGCGAAAGTGGGACGCGAGCCAGCTGCCGGCTGCCTCGTCTCGCTTCACGTAGGCGATGATGATCGCAACGATGCCAACCACACCGAGCAGCGGCGCGAACAGCGGAAAGCCGTGGGACGCGACGCCGATGAGCGCCGCGATTGCGAACAACGCGTAGACGAGCAGCGCTGCGTTGATCGGCAGCGGCCGTGAAGCTCCGGGCGGCGTCGAAGCCGCGGGGGGGACCGGTGCAGGATAGTCGGCCATCGAAATCTCCCTGGTTCCAGCTGCGCCGCCCGTCGGCGCCCGTGGTGTGGCCATAGCTCGTTGTAGATTGGGGGAGCCCGTACCCGTATCAAGCGGGCCGGGGACCGGATATCCGGCGCAGTCGTCCGGGCGCAGCGCCTGCTCCCCTGCATCGGATTCCGGGTCCAGCGCGGGAAGCGTCAGGCTGCCCATGTCGGCACGGCTTCGGCAATGAACGGTGCCTGCATGACAACATGCCTCGCCACGCGACGCAAGCGACGGGCCCGCCTGGTGCCGGGAACCACCGCCGGGGCGCTTTGCCCGAATCCGGTGCCCGGCCGCTATAATGGATTGGATCGACCGCGTCCCGAGCCATCCCTGCGGATGACGCCGCGGTCCGGTTTCCATTCAGAAGGAGTCGAGCATGACCACTTCCCGCGAAACGCTCCTCGACGATTTCTCCTCGATGCTTTCGGATGCCGAAGATCTGCTGAAGCGCGCCGGCAACGAGAGCGGCGAGCGAGCGAAGGATCTGCGCGCACAGGTCGAGGCCAAGCTCCTTGCCGCCAAGCTGCGCCTGCAGGAGCTGCAGGGCGAGGCGGTCGACCGCGCGAAGGACGCGGCGCGCGTGACCGACGACTACGTGCACGACAACCCCTGGTGGGCGATCGGCGCCGCCGCCGCAGTCGGCTTCGTCGCCGGTCTGCTGATGAACCGGCGCTGATCGTCGCATCATCATGCCCGTCCCGGAGGGCGGAGTCAGGTTCGTGGCGACGCGGCTTTCCGCGTCGGCGATCTCGCTGCTGCGGACGCGCGTCGAGCTCGCCAGCGTCGAATTCGCCGAAGAGCGCGAGCGGCTGAAGGCGACGATCGGACTCGTCGCCGTCGCGGTCGTCGCCTTCGCCTTCGCGACCGTCGTCGTGACCTTCGGAGTCATCGCGTACTTCTGGGACAGTTACCGCTACGAGACGATCATCATCATCGCGCTGCTGTACGCGATCGTCGGAGCCGCGGCGCTGTGGCGCCAGGCGTCTTTGCGCAAGGCTGCGCCGACGCCGTTCGCAGCGTCGATCGATGCATTGCGCAAGGACGCCGAGTGGCTGCATCACCACCGCGACGGCGAACCGCCGGCCAGGCGATGAGCACCCTCGACGATCTCGCGACACGCAAGGCCCTGCTCGTGGCCCGGACCGATCTCGAGCGCATCGACCTCGCGGTCGCGGTGCGCGATCTCGCGGACGCGTTCGAGCCTCACCCCGAGGCCGGGCGCCTTGGCCGGATGCACCCGATGGTCGCGCGCGTGATCCGGCTCGCGATTCCGCTCTTCGGGGCGAGCCGCCTCGGGTTGCTCGCGCGCGCGCTGTCGGTCGGGCTCGTCGCATTCCGCCTCATCAACGGACTGCGCGGCCGCTAGCTCAGAGCCCGAGCGTTCTCCAGATCGCGTCGGCCCGCGCCTCGACCGCCGCATCCATGGCGATCGGGCGACCCCATTCGCGCGTGGTTTCGCCGGGCCACTTGTTGGTCGCATCGATGCCGATCTTGCTGCCGAGTCCGGCGACCGGCGACGCGAAGTCGAGATAGTCGATCGGTGTATTGGGCACGATCAGCGTGTCGCGCGCCGGGTCGACGCGCGTCGTCAGCGCCCAGATCACGTCCTTCCAGTCGCGGATGTTCACGTCGTCGTCGGTGACGATGATCATCTTCGTGTACATGAACTGGCGCAGGAAGCTCCAGATGCCGAACATCACGCGCTTCGCGTGCCCCGCATACTGCTTCTTCATCGCGACGACGGCCAGCCGGTAGCTGCAGCCTTCGGGCGGCAGGTAGAAGTCCGCGATCTCCGGATACTGGCGCTGCAACAGCGGAACGAACACCTCGTTCAATGCGACGCCCAGCACCGCCGGCTCGTCGGGCGGCTTGCCGGTGTAGGTCGAGTGATAGATCGGATCGCGGCGCAACGTCATGCGCCCGATCGTGAACACCGGGAAGCGCTCGGTCTCGTTGTAATAGCCGGTATGGTCCCCGAACGGCCCCTCGAGCGCGGTTTCGTAGCCCGTGGGGTCGTCGACATCGGGACGGATGAAGCCTTCCAGCACGATCTCGGCGCTGGCAGGAACCTGCAGGTCGTGGGTCAGGCACTTGACGATCTCGGTGCGTCCGCCGCGCAGCAGGCCCGCGAACTGGTATTCGGAAAGCGTATCGGGCACCGGCGTCACCGCGCCGAGGATCGTCGCAGGATCGGCGCCGAGTGCCACCGCGATCGGAAATGGCGCACCCGGCGAGGCCAGCGCGTGGTCGCGGAAATCGAGCGCACCGCCGCGGTGGGCGAGCCAGCGCATGATCACCTTGTCCCGGGCGATCACCTGCTGGCGGTAGATCCCGAGGTTCTGCCGCTTCTTGTGCGGCCCGCGAGTCACCGTGAGGCCCCAGGTGATCAGCGGCCCCGCATCGCCCGGCCAGCAGGTCTGGATCGGCAGGCGTGAAAGATCGACGTCGGTGCCCTCCCACACCACCTCCTGGCAGGGACCCGAGCGACGCTCCTTCGGCGCCATGTCGAGCACCTTCATGAACACCGGCCGCGTCGTCTGCCACGCATCCTTCAGGCTCTTCGGTGGCTCGGGCTCCTTCAGGTAGGCGAGCAGGCGCCCGACTTCGCGCAGGCTTTCCTGCCAGCGGCCAGGATCCGCGCCCATCGCCTTGGCGACGCGCTCCGGCGTACCGAACAGGTTGCCCAGCACGGGAATCGCGGTGCCCGACGGACTGCGGAAATCTCCTTTCGGCGACTCGAACAGCAGCGCCGGCCCATGCGCGCGCAGCGCCCGGTCGCACAGTGCCGTCATCTCGAGCTTCGGGTCGACGGGCTCGCGCACGCGCGTCAATTCGCCTGCCGCCTCGAGCTGGCCCAGAAAATCGCGCAGGTCCGCATACGGCATCAGACGACCCCCACGCTTGCGCCGTTCGCCGCGGCGCTGCCCCCGGAGCGGCACCCCGCCGGCCGGCATGCGCCACGGACCGCCGAGTGAGCGCGATTATTCCGCGCAGATCGCGACGATTGTTCGCCGGCGCCGATGCGCAGAACTCGCGACACTTGAATCATTCTCGCCGGTCGATGTCGAATCATCTCGAGGATGGGATCCCGGAACCGGAAAGGATCCAACGGGAGTCTTCCGCCCGAGTTTACCGCGACTTTTGCCGCGCCCTTCGAGCGCCTGCCCCGCCGAGGAATCGAAATCATGGATGAACTGCTGCGATACGCAAGTCTCGCCGGAGCCGGGCTGCCGGCTCACGAACGCCATAAGGCGAAGACCGCGACGGTCCGGCAACTGCGTGGGGTGCACGTGGAAATCGATGGAGTGCTCCGCCTCGACGCGCCGCGCGCATGCAACGAACGCGACGACCTCGAAAAACTCTCCCGATTGACGTTCTCGATCAGCGCCGGGCACGGCGAGGACCAGGTCCTGCAACGCGTGGCCGACGCCGGCGATCACGCGCAGGCCAGCCCATCTGCCGGCGCGGCACCGGCATCCCTCCGCAAGACGCGCAAGCTGGTTCTTCTCGCGTACTGAACTGGCGACCTCGCGGCGGCGCAAGGCCGCCGTGCGCCGCGTTTCGTCGCGGCTGCGGCCGTCTCGTCGATGCGACGGCGGGATTCGTCGGAAAGCGCTGTGCGATTGCCGGCGCCAGTGGTTGGATTGCATCGGCGCGGATGGGATTTTTCGGTGTAAAACGCGACGAATCGTACGTAGCGGCCTCGAGCGCCTGCGCTCATCGTACGAAGCGTAGTGGCAATGGTACGCAGCGAACGAGCTGTGCCCTTGCGATCCGGGGAATGGAAGCGTGATCCAGTGGGTCACGGCAGCGTCACGGATCGCGTGCGTCAATGACACCGCTGAGCAATGGACGTCCCGCGAACCACGCCGGCGATTTCCAACTGCCACGCGATCGCCCTTGCTCCGCAATCTGGAAGGGAAACCGTCATGACATCGAACTACATGAGTAAATGCTTTCCGTATGCGTTGTCCGCAACGCTCGCATTGGGAAGCGCCGCAGCCTGGGCGACGGATGCCGCGATTTCCGATGCTGCCAAACCGGACGCGGCGCCGATCGTGCTGGCGCAGGACGGCGAGTCGAGCACGACAATGGAAGTCCAGGATTCGGCCCGCGAGGCCCTGGGCTTCAACCCCATCGAACGCGGCGTCCGCGATGCCGCGACGCAGGGTGCGACGGCGCTGCGACGCTACGTGCAGCGCACCGAGCCGATCTACCACTTCAGCTACTGGGATTTCGCCAGGCTCCTGCCGAAGGAATGACGACGCTTGCGGTGAACGACGCAGGCTCCGGAAGGATGCGCGTGTTGCGCGAGGCAGCGAGCCCGGACTCGCTGATTCGCGCCCGGGAATCCGCGATGTCGGTTGCCATGGAGACGATCATGCATGCACGCTTGCCGGTCCGAGTACTTCTTGCCTCCAGCTTGGTGCTATGTGGCGCGTGCGCCTCGACTCCCGAACAGACGTCCGAGCGTCGGGAAGCAAAGGTCTACCAGACCGGGAGCAACATCGCGAAAAGGGATCGGGCTGGCGTATTCGACGTCAAAATGGTCGATCCCGAGTTGCTGCATCAGCAAATGAACCCGCCGACACTCCCGAAACCGGTCCCCGGCGCGGGGCAGTGACCCGGCATCGCGCGACCTGCCGCGACACGTGCCGACTGGCGACCGAAGCGGCGCCGCCGACCGGTCACGAGACGATGCTCCGAGCGCCGAGCCCGATGACCTCACGCAGCATCGACGCGTCTCGGCGAGCGGCGCTCAACAGGTAGCCGACGTCGTTGCCGCCCATGATGAAACGGGCGCCGAGCGAGATGCACATCGGCAGGAGATCGCGTCCCGCGCCCCCCGCCACCCAATGCTTTCCCTCGGCCCTGCAGGCGGCAGAGATCGTCGTGTAGGCATCCTTGAGATGCTCGGCAGCATCGATCGCAACGTCCAGCGCCGCGGTCAGGTCGTTGGGTCCGACCATCAGAGCATCGATGCCTCGTACCGCGGCAATCGCTCGTGCGTTCGAGACGGCCTCCGGCGTTTCGAGCATCGCGATGATCATCGTCGCCTCGTTTTGCGCCTGAATGCTCTCCGCAATCGGCATTGCCGCATATCCGGTTGCGGACGACATCGCGGCGATCGATCGATGCCCGGCCGGAGGAAACTTCGCGTGCAGGACGACGGCTTCGGCCCCGGCTGCGTCCTGTACGTGGGGAACGATGACGCCGAGCGCCCCTCCTTCCAGTGCTTCAGCGATATGGCTCTCCGCTGCACTTTTCACCCTGACCAGCGGCGTAAGACCGACGGCACGTGCCATCAGGCAGAGTTGCGATGCAGCTTCGTCCGAAAATATCCCGTGCTCGCGATCGACGTACAACGCGTCGAAGCCGCAGGAGGCCACCATGAGCGCCACATTCACCGTCGACACCTGCCGGATGGCCATGCAAAGAACAAACTCGCCGGCGGCCAGTTTGCGTCTTGCCGGATTGGCGATCGAGAACATTCCCGGGCGAGCGCGCGACGGATCGGCTACGAGGCCGCCTTGCGGCCTCCGCCGAGGGAAGGATAGGACCGGGCGCCGAAGCCGCCGTCAATCGTGACGACCTGCCCGCAGACGGATCCCGCTCGATCAGACGCCAGGAAGACGACGACGTCGGCAATCTCCGTCGCAGCGATCAACCGGCCGGCGGGCCAGTCCACAATCAACTCTCGCCACCGCTCTTCGTCGCCGAAGAGTTCGCGCGATCGTCCGCGCAACGACCTCATTGAACGCTCCGTTTCGACCCAGCCCGGGTTCACGCCGAGCACGCGCACGCCGAAATCGAGGCTCATGCTCCCGACCGCCCGCGTGAAAGCGACGAGCGCGGCATTCCCGGCGGACCCTGCAACATAGGCGTAGTCGAGCTTTTCGGCCGCGAGCCCGATCACATTGAGGATCACGCCGCGGCGACGCTCACACATTCGTCGGTAATATTCCCGCGTGACGTTGATGTAGCCGAAGACCTTCAGGTCCCAGGCATGGCGCCAGCCAGCTTCATCGATGTCTCCCAGCGATCCGCGGGAGATGGCGCCTGCGTTGTTGATCACGACATCGACATCGGGCCATTTCCCGGAGATCGCCTCGGCTGCACCGCGCTCGGCCAGGTCCACCGCCAGCAACTCTACTTCGGTCCCATGATCGCGGACCAGCGCGTCGCGGGCAGCCGCGAGCCGGCCACCATCGCGGGCAACGAGGCGCAACCGACAGCCTTCCGCGGCAAACGATTCGGCGATAGCACGACCGATGCCGCGCGAAGCGCCGGTAATCAGTACGGTGCGATCGGCGAGTCCTAGATCCATTCAACTTCCTCGCTGCAGCCGGGAATCAACCTTCAAAGCCGGATTCATCATCACGATGGAATCACGGCATGCGGCGCGATTCGCGAACTCCGGCCCCGGTCGTCGCAAATCGGGCTGGCTCAGGCTTCCCGCGGGCGCAATTCGATCAGGTCCGCGGAGCAATTGTCATCCGCCGTAGTGGCGTAGATCACGGCATCGGCGACATCATCCGGACGCAGCGGCGCGAATTTACGCCCTTCAATTGCCGCCACCACGTCCGGGTGGGTGCTCGATTCGCGGATCCCGGTATCCACCATGCCGGGAGCGATTTCGGTGACCCGAACTCCAAACGCCTTGAGCTCGAGTCGCATGCCCTTCGCTATCGCTGAAAGGGCGTGCTTGGTCGCTGCGTAGGCAACGCCGAACCGGTTGACGGTACGGGCTCCCAGCGAAGTGATCATGATCACATGGCCTCGGCGCCGCGCCGCCATGGCAGCGCCGACTCCCTGGCAGAGATGCATGGGTGCCAGAACGTTGACCCGGAACATCGCGTCGCATTCCTCCGGCTTGATCTCGAGGAATGGAGCGTACGTGAGGATGCCCGCATTATTGACGAGGATGTCTGCGGCAGATGCCGCGTCGATCAACCGCCGCACGAAAGAGCTGTCGGCGAGATCGCCCGGTACGACGCGAAAATGCGCCCGATGCCCGGGTACCGCTTCGGCGAGCGCGTCGAGTCGATCCTTCCGGCGACCCGTGACGATGACCTCTGCACCCTCGCGAGCCAGCGCAAGCGCACATGCACGACCGATTCCCGCGCTTGCGCCGGTCACGAGCGCCAGGCGCCCCGCGAGCCGCTGACTCACGATGGAATCCTCCGATTTGGCCTGCATCGAGACACCGGACGATACCCCGGTCCGGCTCAGCCGACGCCGCCTGGCGGCTCGTCGACTTCGACGGTTTGGTAGGTCGCCGGCATCACGATCTCCAGGACCTCGAGATCATCGGAATAGTCGAGCACCGTGTGCTTGATCCGACCGGGCTGGATCCAGCAGCTTCCTTCGCGCATCAGGTGCTCGCCGTGGCCTTCGAATTCATTGCGCACCCATCCCTTGAGCACGTACACCATCTGAAACTGCACATCGTGAAAATGACGCTTGGAGACGTCGGCCTTGTTGAACGGGCGGGCGCGCCGGGCGACATGCGCTTCCACCATCCCCCCGGTTGCCGCTGCCATGCCGAGGTCGCGGTAAATGGCGTAAGGACGCAATCCATCGCCCTTGAAATCCTCGTCCGACAAATGACTGACTGCGAATTTCTGACGAGGCCATTCGATGTCCTTCAGTGCATCGCCGGAAGTGGGCATTGCGACTCGTTCCTTCGGTTCAGTAGCCATTCCCATCGCTCCTTCGACTCGGAATGCGAACTCCGTCGTCCGGCATTGCCGGCCGGCGCCTTACTCGGCCTTGATGTTCGCTTCCTTTGCCACCTTGATCCACATCGCACGATCGCTTGTCATCAGGGCGGCGAAACTCTTTGGCGTGCTCTTGCCGTCGACCTCGATCGCAAAGGGCTCCAAGGCTGCGACGACCTTGGGCTGAGCCAGCACCTGATCGACCACCTTCGCGATCCGGTCGATGATCGCCTGCGGGGTTCCCCGCGGTGCAAGAAACGCCTCCCACTGGCTCGCATGAAAATCCGGAATGCCCGCCTCTGCCATTGTCGGAATGCCGGGCGCAACCTTCAGTCGCTTGTCGCTGGTCACGGCGAGCGCGACGACCTTGCCCGAATTCACCTGGGGAATGGCGGCGACCGAGTTCGCGAAATGGAAATCGACGCGTCCTGCGATCTGGTCGATCATCGCCTGCGGTGATCCGCGATACGGGATGTGAACGACGTCGATTCCAGTCGCCGCGCGAAACATCTCGGCCGTGAAATGAGCTGGCGAACCATTGCCTGCCGAAGCGAAGGTCAGCTTTCCCGGTTTCGACTTCGCCAGGGCGACCAGTTCCTTCACCGTCTTCACGCCCAAACCCGGATAGGCCACCAGGATCATCGGCGCAGACGCGACGTTCACGACCGGCACGAAATCCCGGGCCGCGTCGTAGGGAAGCTTGCGACCGAGCGCGACGTTCATGTTCAGCGCCGACGAGGTGAACAGCAACGTGTAGCCATCCGGCGCCGCCTTCGCAACTGTGTCGTCTCCGATCGTTCCGCCGGCCCCTGCCTTGTTCTCGATGATCATCGGCTGCCCGAGCGCTTTCTGAAGCGGGTCCTGCATGGCGCGCAGCACGACGTCCGCAATGCCCCCGGCAGGCCAAGGAATGATTACGTGTATCGGTCGATCGGGATAATGGGTCTGTGCGTATGCGACGCCGACCGATGCTGCACATGCAAGAAGCGCGGCAATTACGCGGAACAGAGTACGCATCACGAGGCTCCTCAGGAATCAACCGGGTGCCGGATTCTAATTGTATGACAGTCCTGTGTCATCCCGCGCGCGTGATCCGGTCGGCGACGCGCCTGGCGCCGTTGCCGGTACCGGCCGCCGCGGAAGGGCCTGGCCGACCCGCCCGGTCGGCACGCCATCAGCCCGGCCGACGCTCGATCACCGGCGCCGGGACGCCTTCGATCGCGACGTTAAGGCATGCGGGGCGACCACAATCGAGGCTACGTCCGATCGCAGCACTCAACCGGTCCGGACGATCCACCATCTCCCCGTATCCACCGAATGCGGCTGCCACCTGATCGTACCTGGTCGGGAGCAGGTCGCAGCCAACCGCGCGATCTTGACCATAAGTTCTCAGCTGAATCTGGAATTCTGCGTTCCAGCGAGCGTCGTTGCCGACCACGGCGAGGAATGGCAATTGGTAACGAACCGCGGTGTCGAACTCGGCCGCGTGGAAGCCAAAGGAGCCGTCGCCCAGAAACGCGATTACCGGCGCGTTCGGCTTGGCCAAACGAGCGGCCACCGCCATCGGGAGGCTGGCCCCGATCGCTCCGGCCGGCCCATTGACGACGCGATTCGATGCCCGGAGACAGGCCTGCGCCCACTGTCCGAATTCACCGCCATCGCATACGAGAACTGAGTCAGGGTGCCGGTCGAGGACCGACTGGAATGGCCGACACACCTGAACGGGGTGCAGCCGACCGACCTGGCTGCTCTTCGCCGTGTCCCAGCTTTCCGGCCGATAGCGAATCGCTGCCTCGACGTCCTGCCTCCAGGCGCGACAATCGGAGCGACTGGCCCCTGCCACCTTGAGAGCCTCGGCCGCCGAACGAAGGTCCGCGACCACCGCGTGCCTCAGCCTTCCGCCCAGCGCACGCTGGGCACGGTGGATCTCGTCTGGATCAGGATCGATCTGCATGAATTCACATCCGCTCGCAAACAGCGCGGAAGCCCCGAATCGCAGCGTGAAATCAAGCCGCTTGGCGAGCAGGAGCACAGCGTCGGCCTTGGCGAGCACCTCGGTGAATGTGCCCAGGGACGGGTCCTGCACACCTCTGGGGCTCTCCATCCCGATTACGGGAATGCCCAGCGCATCCCCGAGTCCGTCGATCTGGCCGCGCAGCGCATGCGCTAGCCCCGAGGGCCCCGTAAGTACCAATGGCGACGACGCCCGGCGCAACCAGGCCAGGATTCCATCGGCATCGTCTCGCCCAAGTGGCGTCTGGCGCGGCGCAATCGCCTCCGTCGCGGGCCCACGCGCGTCCACGTCGCGCTCGAGCACGTCGGTGGGAAGGCTCAGATGCACGGGACCCGGTCGCCCCGATGTCGCCTCACGGATGGCGGACGTCACGTCCTGCCCTACGGAGCGGGCGTCGCTCGCTGTCCAGGAGGCCTTGGTGACTCCCTGCGCCATCTCGGCCTGACGCATCTCCTGGAAAGCGCCGCGACCGATCTGGTCCTGGGGCGCGTGTCCGGAAAGCAATATCACCGGCGACTCTGCAAGCTTTGCCGTGAACAAAGCCGATACGGCGTTCGCGTGCCCTGGACCCCCGGTCACCCATGCGACTCCCGGCTCTCCGGTCAGCCTCGCCCACGAATCCGCCATATGAACGGCCGCTGCTTCATGCCGGGCGTGGATCAACTCCACCCCTGCATCGAGCGAAGCGTCGAACAGCGACATGATGTGGTTTCCCGAGACGGTGAAAACGCGTTTCACTCCCGAACGCGTCATTGCGTCAACCACCGCGTGTGCCCCAAGCGACTTGCGAGCCCGCATCGATCCCTCTTCTATTTTGGTGATCCGTACGCCATCGATCGCCTATCGACCGGACGTGGACGCGAGTCATGTGCGAACGCCTGCGCGCATGCGAAACCGATGCCCATGCTCGCACCCGTGACGACGACGATCCTGCCGTTCAGCCCGAAATCCATTGACCTTCCTCCGGATCAGGGTCTGGCGTAGCGCTTTTCGAGGCTCGCCATCACTTCCGGCCACGCGCTCGCGAAATACGCCTTCGCCTTCATCCAGTCCTCACCCTGCCCGTAGCCGAATGCCCCGCCCGGCTCCGGGACAACCTTCGCCGCCTTGGGGGCGAAGAAGCTTTCGATGCCCTCCGGGGTCGTCCATGCCTTCCATACCTCCGCGACCGGCGCGTCGATCACCTTGGTGACGACGATGTCTGGCGCGAGCGGCTGGGCGGACGCGTCGTGCAAGAAGGTGGCAATAGTGGCGATCAGTACCAGCCGGAGTGCGG
>DAHUXO010000327.1 GCA_027307095.1 Betaproteobacteria bacterium
CGCGACGAACAACACTGCAAGTATCTGATTCCTCGGCATTACTTTAGACATTCCATCGAATGCCGCGCTGCCCGACATCCCGCGCGAACCCGGCCGCCCCCGCATTGGGCAGGTCCCGCTCCCAGAGGTTCAAGCTACTCCGCCCCAAGAGGCCCGTCAATCGGCGGGCAGACGATCGGCGCCCCCCAAGGCCCTGCAGCCGCATGTTCGGCGACAAACGACGCAATGGCCTGTACGTCACCGAGATCGAACAGCGGTAGGCCCGGCGGCGCCGCCGCCCGGTCGTCGGTCGCCAGGGCGATCACATGGCGGTCCCCGGCGTGAAGCAGTGGCTTCCCGACCGACGGGCGCCAGACCTCGAGCTTCGGGATGGGCGCGGCCTTGTAGCCTTCGACCAGGACGATGTCGCAAGGCGAAAGCCGGGCGAGACCCTCGGCGACAGTCGCCTCGCCGGCGCCGCGCAGCTCGTGCATCAGCGCCCAGCGTTGCGCCGAGCTGACGAGCACCTCGCTGCAGCCGGCGCGCCGATGCCGCCATGAATCCTTGCCGGGCTGGTCGATGTCGAACGCGTGGTGCGCGTGCTTGATCAGCGACACTGCGAGCCCGCGTGCGACGAGGACCGGCACCAGCGCCTCGATCAGCGTCGTCTTGCCGCTACCCGACCAGCCCGCGAATCCGAATGCGCGCATTGCCTGCCGTCGACGTCGTTGCTGGTTGACCGAAGCTGACTGCGTACGCGATTCGCGCGAGTCACGGGAATGGCGCAATTGTAGACGGTCGGATCGATTCCGCATCCGCCCTGCAGGCCGCAGCGCCGACCGATGTAGACTCCGGGAATCCTCGGCAGGGAGTGGGCATGGAGCATCCCAGCAATCCCGCGGGACGCGATTCACGATCCGGACGGCATGGCGCGATCGTCGGCGCGCTCGAGCGCGTGGTCGCCGACATTCCGGCGCCCGCCACGCAGCCGGCCGATCGCCCGGGCGATCACGCGCATGCGATCGCGCGCCGCGCGGCCAAGCGCGCCGCCCTGCTCTCGGGCTCGCTGGCGCTCCCTCCCGGCCCGCTGGGCTTCGCGACGCTGCTGCCGGACCTGTACCTGATCTGGAATACGCAGCGACAGATGGTGTCGGACATGTTCGGCGTGTACGGGATGAGCGCGGAACTGACGCGCACCCACATGCTGTATTGCCTGTTCCGCCACGCGGCGAGCCACGTGCTGCGCGACGTCGCGGTGCGCAGCGGGCAGCGGCTGGTCGTCCGGCAGCTCTCCGGAAGCGTATTGAGAAGCGCGCTCGGCGACGTCGGCGTCACGGTGACACAGCGCCTCGCGGGCAACGCGGCCGGCCGCTGGATTCCGCTCGCGGGCGCCGCGGCCGTCGGGGCCTACGCCTACTGGGACACGATGCAGGTCGCGGGCACCGCGAGGCGCCTGCTCGTTTCGATGCCGCAGGACCGCGTGCCGCAGCCGATCCGGGCCTGAGCCGCCGATGTGCGGGCGCTACGAGCTCTCGAGCCACCCGGCGGTGATCGCGCTGGCGTTCGGGCTCGCCCATCCGCCGGATCTGCGCCCGCGCTACAACATCGCGCCGACGCAGCAGGTGCCGGTCGTACGCATCGATTCGGGCGGACGCCGCGAGCTGGTGCAGCTGCGCTGGGGTCTCATCCCGCGATGGGCGAAAGACCCGTCGATCGGGTCACGCATGATCAACGCGCGCGCCGAGACCGTCGCGGACAAGGCGGCTTTCCGCGTCCCCTACGCGAGACACCGCTGCCTGCTTCCCGCCAGCGGCTTCTACGAGTGGCAGGCGCTGCCGGCCGGCAAGCAGCCCGTGCACATCGGCATGGCCGACGGGCGCCCGTTCGCAATGGCGGGTCTCTACGAACGCTGGCGCTCGCCCGACGACCAGGTCATCGACACCTGTACGATCGTCACGACGCGCGCCAGCGACGCCTTGCGCCCGATCCACGAGCGGATGCCGGTGATCATCGCCGAGGCCGCGCATGCACGCTGGCTCGATGTCGCGAACCCCGACGTCGCCGACCTGCTCGAGCCGTGGTCGGGAGAGCCTCTGCTCGCCTATCCGGTGTCGACGCGCGTCAACGCCGTGGCGAACGACGACCCGACGCTGCGCGAGCCGCTGCAGCCGCCGTTGCTGTAGTCGCCGCCCCCGCGCCCTAGCGCTATTCGGGTTTCGCGCCCGCGTCTATCCAGGTCCCGAGGATCGCGCGCTCGTCCTCGGTCATCCCGGTCAGGTTGCCGAAGGGCATCGCGCGCCCGGTGTAGACCTGCGACAGCGCCCACGCGACGGCGGCGAAGAAGAGACGGCGAAGAGCGCAAGCCCCGACCACCAGGTCGCATACGCCTCCCACTTGAACCAGTGCAGTTGTTGCGGCAGCGCGCGCGGCGCGGTGCGGAATTTCTGCGCGCGATAGAAGCCCCCGCCGTGGATGGCCCAGACCTCGCCACCGACCCCTTCGTCGACGTCGGCTGCGCGCTGCGGAGGGTTCAGGCTCTTGTCGAGCCAGATGAAATAGAACGACGCGCCGATCCAGGCGATACCGGCGATCACGTGGATCCACCGGATCAGGAACTGGAGCCACTGGCTCGCGTACGCTTCCATGGCGCCGGCCCCTGCCGTCGGGTGCGGGTCGTCCGCGC
>DAHUXO010000348.1 GCA_027307095.1 Betaproteobacteria bacterium
CGGATCCCGCGTGGCAGGTGGCAGCCATCGGCGGCTACGAGGACAACCAATTCTTCCAGACGCACGAAAGTGGTGCAGTGTACGGCGCAAGCGCGCAGTGGCGCCCCGACGATCGCACGACGCTGAGCGCACGCGCCGAGCACCGCTTCTTCGGGACCGGCTACAGCGCGTCGTTCGACCATCACTCGCCGCTAACCGTCTGGTCGTTCAAGGCCTCGCGCGACGCCACGAGCTACCCGCAGCAGCTCGCGACCCTGCCTGGTGGCGCGAACGTGGATGCGCTGCTCAATGCGCTGTTCGCATCCCGGGTGCAGGATCCGGCGCAGCGTCAAGCCCTCGTCGACCAGGTCATTCGCGACCGCGGCCTGCCGTCGTCGCTGACCGGTTCCCTGGCTCTGTACGCCCAGCAGATCACGTTGGTCGATTCGCAGACGGGGACCTTCGGGATTCTCGGCGCGCGCAACAGCATCTTCTTCACGGCGTACCGGACGCGAAACGAGCCCGTCGTGGCGTCGCAGGATCAGGCGCTTTCCCCACTGTTGACGCAGCTCATCCGCAATACCCAGGTCGGCGGGAACGTGGTCTGGACGCATCAGCTCGCGGCCAATGTCACGCTCGGCACCAACGCAGGGTGGTCGCGAATCACCGACGATTCAGCGACGGGGGGCGCGACCCGGCAGTACACGTTCACCACGGTCGCCTCGAGCGCATTGTCTGCACTCACCTCGGTACACGCCGGCCTGCGCTACCAGGATTCGCAGTCCGATGTCGCGACGGGCTACCGCGAGTTCGCGATCTTCGTCGGGCTGACGCACACGTTCCGCTGAAGCCGGCATGTACGAAGATTTCTACGGGCTGGCCGGCAAGCCGTTCCAGCTCAACCCCGATCCGGCATTCTTCTACGGCAGCCGCGGCCACAAGCGGGCGTTCGCGTATCTCCAGTACGGCCTGTACCAGAGCGAGGGCTTCATCGTCATCACCGGCGAGATCGGCGCCGGCAAGACGACGATCGTGCGCAACCTGTTCGAGCACCTCGATCGCGATCGCCTGGTCGCGGCGCAGCTCGTCAGCACCCAGCTCGACGCCGACGACATGCTGCGCGCCGTGGCCGTGGCTTTCGGCCTGCCGATCAAGGCGATGGACAAGGCGTCGCTGCTCGCCTCGCTCGAGGCGTTCCTGTGCCAGGTCGCCATCGACAAGAAGCGCGCGCTGCTGGTCGTCGACGAGGCGCAGAACCTGACTCCGCGCGCGATCGAGGAGCTGCGGATGCTGTCGAACTTCCAGCTCGGCGACCAGGCGCTGCTGCAGAGCTTCCTGATCGGGCAGCCCGAGCTGCGTGGCATGATGCAGGGTCCGCAGATGCAGCAGCTGCGCCAGCGCGTGATCGCGGCCTATCACCTGGGACCGATGGACCGCGCCGAAACGCAGGCGTATGTCGAGCACCGGCTGGCGCACGTCGGGTGGAAAGGCGATCCGCGCTTTGCGCCCGCGGCCCTCGACCTGATCCACGTGGCGAGCGGCGGCATTCCGCGACGGATCAACACGCTGTGCAACCGGCTCATGCTGGCGGGCTACCTCGGCGAGAAGCACGCGTTCGAGGTGGCCGACGTCCAGGCGATCGTTCGCGAGATTCGCGAGGAGCTGGGTCCCGAGGCTTCGCTGGTCACCGTGCCTGCGGCTTCGGAGCCACCGGCGCCGGTGACCCCGCGCGACACGGCAACGGGCGTCGCTGCAGGCGGGGTGACCGGGGTGGCGACGACGTCGGCAATGTCCGTCGCGGCCGTTGCCGGGACTGCGACGGAAGCCGCGCCCGCGGCAGCGGGTGACCCGCAGGCCATGATCGCGCATCTGCGCGAAATCGAGGCACGCCTCGACCGGCTCGAGAAGTCGATCGGACGGGCGATCGGCCTGCTGCAGCGCCTGCTGCATCCGGAACGCGTGGGCAAGCCCGGCACCCCGATGGGTCGATGATGGGCGAGATCCTGCGACCGGGCGGTCCGATCGTGTGCGTGGTCGGCGCGCGGCCCAACTACATGAAGATGGCGCCGCTGATCCGCGCCTTCGGCATGCAGCCAGGACTGCCGGGGGCCGTGCTCGTGCACACCGGCCAGCATTACGACATTGCGATGAACGAGCGGCTGTTCGCCGATCTCGAGCTTCCGGCGCCCGACCTCAATCTCGAAGTCGGGTCG
>DAHUXO010000350.1 GCA_027307095.1 Betaproteobacteria bacterium
CCCCCACGCGCCGGTCGAGCACCTGAGCTACTTCGAGGCGGATGCATACGCGCGCTGGGTGGGCGCGCGGCTGCCGACGGAGTTCGAATGGGAGGCGGCGATGAGGGGTACGACGCGCGGCAGCGCATTCGGCGCCGGCAATGCCGCCGGCACCGCGTCGACGTTGCGCGACGCAGGCGCAATGCGCACCGGCGACGTCTGGGAGTGGACCTCGTCCGGTTACGCGCCCTACCCCGGCTTCCGCGCAGCCGCCGGCCCCATCGGCGAATACAACGGCAAGTTCATGTGCAACCAGTACGTGCTGCGCGGAGGATCGGTCGCGACGCCCGCGGGGCACGCGCGCATCTCCTACCGCAACTTCTTCGCGCCGCAGGCCCGCTGGCAATTCAGCGGCGTTCGCCTGGCGCGCGATGTCGACCCGGGCACGCCACGTCCTTCGCCCGTGCGCGGCTCTCGCCAACCCCGGGAGAACCGGCCCGGGTGACGGAAGGCGTCATTGGGCGTAGAAGACGGCGAAATCCCCGGCGTCGTCCTGCCAACAGCGCACGCGCTCGAAACCCGCGCGATCGAGCATCGTCGCGAACTGCGACGGTGCGTACTTGTGCGAGTTCTCGGTGTGGATGCGCTCGCCGGCCTCGAAGCTGCGGGCAATGCCTTCGATCTGGACCGTCTGCACGCTGCGCGCCTCGAGGTGCATCTCGACGCGCCCGAGATCCTCGTCGTAGCTCGCGACGTGGTCGAACGCCGCCGGATCGAAGCGCGTTCCCAGGACCCGGTTCACGTGGTTGAGCACATTGCGGTTGAATGCCGCGGTGACGCCCGCAGCGTCGGCGTAGGCGGCCCGGATGCGCCGGGGATCTTTGCGCGTGTCGACGCCGATCAGCAACCCGCTGCCGGCGGCGACCCGGCAGTGGCGCCATATCGACCGCAGGAAACGCTCGGCCTCGTCCGGCAGGAAGTTCCCGATCGACGAGCCGGGGTAGAAGAACGTCGCCGGTCGGGCCGGGAGAATCCGGTGCAGGTCGAGCCCGGCCATGAAATCGGTCACGACACCGACGAACTCGATCGACGGATGCTCGGTCGCGAGCTGCCCGAGGGCACCCGCCAGCGCGCCCTCGGCGATGTCGATCGCGACATAGCGGCGCGGCGACAGCCAGGGGATCCACGCTTCCGCCTTGCGGCAGTCGCCGGCCCCCAGGTCGACAAGCTGCTTGCCCGTCCCTGCGGCAGCGACGATTTCGCTCCGGTGCCGCTCGAAGATGGCGGCCTCGGTCCGGGTTGGGTAATACTCGGGCAGTTCGCAAATGGCGCCGAACAATGCGCAACCGACCGGATCGTAGAGATACCGCGGAGCGATCGATGCGGGCACCGCCAGCAGGCCCGCGACCAGCGCGTTGCGCTCGGTGGCCGCATCCGGAAGATCGCGCACGACGAGCCGGCTGCCGGCGTCGCCGATGCGCGGCAGTCCTTCCGGCACGACGTCCGATCGGGAAGGCTCGGATCGAAGCAGCATGGTCATTCCCCCGCGCCCGACATCGGTGACGGCGAACGGCGGCCCGGACGCCCTGTTACCCGCGACGGCCAACGGCCGCCTCGGCCTCTACCCCGCCGACGATTTCGAGATCGCAACCGGCGCGACCGTGTCGGACCGGATCCCCCCGTCGGCGCTCTTCTATTTTCGGCGCGAATGCATTGCCGTTCCCAGACGGGGCATCGCATCCGCCGGCTTCGCCCGTCGCACGCGCACCCTCGACGATGTCATTGCGTGGAGTCGGGGCCCGCGGCAGGACGACTCGGAGGACCGGCCGCCGCTGATCCTGCTCGGGGCGCCGCTGCGCGCCGACCCCGCGCATCTTTCGCGCGACGCGCGCACGATCACGCTGTCGGGCATCACCCGACCGTTCGCGCTCGCGCCTCGGCTCGCGCTCAACCGCTCGTGGTTCGACGCATCGTCGGCGGCGTTCCTTTCCCGGCGCCCGCTGCGCCTGCGCGCGTCTGTCGACGGCAGCACGATCGTCGGCCGGACCTTCTGGCCGGCGGACTTCCGGATCGGCGAGGGCCTGCCGTTCGCGCCGTTGTCGCCGGACCTGCCCCCGACGCTCGGCCTGCGCGCGGCGATGCGCGAGGACCCGCGCGGCGGAGCACAATTGCCTTTCGCAGGTCGCATCATCTGGGAACGGGTCGGGAGTGCACGGGAATGGAAGGATAAACCCGCACTCGCGGTGATCGTCAACGGGGCCCAGGGCGACGACGACGAGGCCTGGGCCGGCCACTTTGCGGTCGGGACGGGCCGCATCGGGGCAGACGGCGCGATTGCCGATCTTCTGGTGAACAATTTCTACGCCCTCGACATCGTCAGCGAAAAAGGCATCCTGGCCGCGCCGGTTCCCCTCGACGGCTACTTCGGCGACCTCAACAGCGGGCAGTCATGGTACCGGCCGTCGTTCATCCTGATCGCGACGCTGCGCGACGAGACCGTCCCGCGCAGGATCCAGGGCGCGTTCAATCGGGTCTATCAGCAGTTCTGGCGCCACCAGCTCGAGTACCGGCATTCGACGATGAATTGCACGGGGATCAGCGTCGACGTCCTGCGCGCATTGGGCTGGCGCATCCCGGCCCGACCGTCGACGCAGGCGCTGCGCGCTTGGCTCGCGATCCCCTGGACACTGGCGCGCGAGCATTCGATCTCCAAGGCGCGCATGGCGTCCGAGTACCTGTCCGAGGACGCGACGCGTCTGTTTCCCGCCGCGGCCTTCGAGGAGATCGGCGCCGACCTGCTGCGGCTGGCCGCGAGTGCTGCGAATTCCCGCGACGGACCGCTCGCCACGATGCTCGCCGGCGCCGTCGAGTCGCTGCTGCTGCTGCGCATCCCGCAGATTCCATCCTCGCGCAGATTCGGCACTGCGCCGGTCGTCGCGGCCGACGAATACCGGGGCGTCGTGCCCGGCAACCCCGCCGACATGCAGATCGTGCCCGTTCCTCCCCGCCCATTTCCGCCGGAGCTTCGCGACGCCGATCTGCTCCCTTCCCCGCGCAAGCCTTCGGACATCCCGCTCGCGACCTGGATCGCGGCCTTTGCCGTCGTCGCGATCGCCGGTGCGTGGGCGCTCATCCGCGCGCTACTCGCCTAGCCCGCCGCTGCGTCCGCGTATCGCGGCGCGATAGGCGAAGAACGCCGCGACACCGGCGGCCGCCAGCGCGTAGAGCGCGATGCGGCGGGTGTGGTCCAGCGAGAAGAGGAGCGTGACCATCACGGGCGCGACGGCCTTCAGCATGAACTGCGGTCGCGCCAGCCGGCCCAGCAGCGCACCGTAGTCGCGCTGTCCGAAGAGCTCCGCGGGAACGGTCCCGCGCACGATCGTCATGACGCCGTTGCTCCATCCGTACAGCAGCGCGAACGCGAGCGCCATGATCCACGTGCCGTGCACGAACGGCAGCACGACCACGGCCAGCGCCATCAGCACGAAGGCCAGCGTGCCGACCGCGAGCTGCCGCATGCGGTGCGAGAAAGTGAATTCCATGATGCGCCCGGCAACCTGCATCGGACCGATCATGGCCCCGACCAGCACTGCGTCGTGTGCGCTGATCCCGCCCGCCCCCAGCAGGGTCACGAGGTGCGCCGACACCGCCGACGAGAGGAACGCCGTGAGCGAAAGCGCCGACGCGAGCCACACGAATGTCGCGCGGCCTGCGATGGAAGCGCCCGTCGGCGCCCGAGCCGCAGGCCGCTGCGCGCGCTCCCCTCCCGACGGGACGAACGCGACGTGCAAGGGCAGGCAAACGCACAGGTTCAATGCCGCATGCACGGCAAACGCGCCGCGCCAGCCGCGCGTCTCGAGCAGGTGTTGCGAAAGGGGCCAGAACACGGTGCTCGCGAAACCCCCGAACAGCGTCAGCGCCGTCACCGAAGTGCGGTAACGACTGCCAGCGCTGCGATGCAACGTCGCGAACGCTGCATCGTAGAGGCACATCGCCATGGCCGCGCCTGCGACGAGCCACCCGGCGAGCATCATCGCGCCGTTGGCCGCCGCCGCGAGCATCGCGCATGCGGCGGCGCCGAGCACCGAGCCGAGGGCGAGCACGCCTCGACCACCATGGCGGTCGATCCGGCGCCCGGCCCAGGGCGCGAGCAGGCCCGAGACCAGCAGCCCCGCGGTGAAGCTGCCGTAGAGCCCGACCTCCGGGACGCCCAGCGCCTTGGCCATCGGCGGCCCGAGGACCGCGATCGTATAGAACAGCGTGCCCCAGGAAACGATCTGCGTGATGCCCAGCGCGCAGACCAGACGCGTCAGCGCGCCCACGCGCACCTTCAACGGTGCTTGAAGTCCGGCTTGCGTTTCTCGACGAACGCGCGCATGCCTTCCTTCTGGTCGTCGAGGGCGAACGTCGAATGGAACTCGCGGCGCTCGAACGCGAGTCCCTCGGTCAGGGACGACTCGTAGGCGCGGTTGATGGCCTCCTTGACCTTCATGACGACCGGCAGGGAGAACGATGCGATCTTGGCGGCGAGCGCGAGCACCTCGCGTTCGAGGTCGGCTGCCGGCACCACGCGGGCAACGAGTCCCGCGCGCTCGGCCTCCTCGGCACCCACCATCCTGCCGGTCAGGCACCATTCCATCGCCTTGGACTTCCCTACGGCGCGCGGCAGGCGCTGCGTTCCGCCGAAGCCCGGCATCGTGCCGATCGTGATTTCGGGCTGGCCGAACCTGGCGCTGTCGGCCGCGACGATGAGGTCGCAGGCCATCGCAAGCTCGCAGCCTCCGCCGAGGGCATAGCCTGCCACCGCGGCGATCACGGGCTTGCGCACGCGGCGGATCGATTCCCAGTCCCGCGTGATGTAGTCGTCGCCGTAGACCTTGGCGTAGGTCCAGTCGGCCATCGCGCCGATGTCGGCGCCGGCGGCGAACGCCTTGTCATTGCCGGTGACGATCATGCAGCCGATCGCCGGATCGTCGTCGAAAGCCAGCAGCGCCTCGCAGATCTCGCGCGCAACGGCATCGTTCAGCGCATTCATCCGCTGGGGACGGTTGATCCGCACGAGCGCGACTCGCTCGCGTACCTCGAGAAGAATGTGTTCGGGCATGACGATTCGCTTTCGCGCCGGGAGACGATGGTTTCGAGAGCTGCAAGCGTACCGGTAATCGCGGCCCCGGGCTAGGATCGATGGCACGCCCGTGATGCTGGACTGCACCGGGGCGGCGGCGAAACGAGACTTTGCGCCGGCTGCGCCTGCGGCGTCGGGTCGTGCCGGCACGGCGGCGATGCCGGACTCGGCGGATGCGATGCGGTCAGCCGAGCTGGCGCTTGTCGACGACGCGGCGCGCCTTCCCGACCGAGCGCTCGATGCCCCCGCTCTGCAGCACGCGCACCTCGGCACTGACGCCGATCAGGCTCTTCACCAGATGCGCGAGGCGCTCGCCCGCTGCGTTGCCGTCGGCGCCGCCCGCGGCGGGCGCGCGCTCGACGAGGATCGTCATCTCGTCGAGGTTCCTCGGGCGGGTGATCTCGACCTGGTAATGCGGCGCGAGCATCGGGTCGCGCAGGATCAGTTCCTCGATCTGCGTCGGGAAGACGTTGACTCCGCGGATGATCATCATGTCGTCGGAGCGGCCGGTGATCTTCTCGATCCTGCGCATCGTGCGCGCCGTTCCCGGCAGGAGTCGCGTCAGGTCGCGGGTCCGGTAGCGGATGATCGGCATCGCCT
>DAHUXO010000359.1 GCA_027307095.1 Betaproteobacteria bacterium
TCTGCCTAGGCAGTTACTGTATGGGCAGTCCTGCTCCAGGCCGCCATTCTGTCGCTGGCCACCGATCCCCATGCCCAGCATCTACGACCCGAAGAGCTTCGATCCGTCGACCAGCATCGGCCGGCTGATGACCATGGTGAAGGGCGCATTGATGGAGGCGCTCGACGCGGAGCTCGAGCCGCTGGACATCACCGCGGCGCAGTTCGTGGTCCTGGGCAAGCTCGCCACCGGCGCGACGGCGTCGGCATCGGCGTCGACGTTGTGCAAAGGCGTCTCCTACGACCCCGGGGCGATGACCCGGATGATCGACCGCCTCGAACGCAAGGGGCTGGTGCGGCGCGTGCGCAGCCCCCGCGATCGCCGCAAGGTCATCGTCGAACTGACCGCCGGAGGCAGCGCCGTCTACCCGCAGCTGATTGCCGGCGCCGTGCGGGTGCTGAATCGCTTCCTGCGCGATTTCAGCGCGGCCGAAGCGCAGCAGCTCGAAGCGTTCCTGCGCCGGATGCTCGCCAACGCCTGAACCATGAACACGTCGATCGCAGGTGGTGTCGCCGTTCTCGCCGCGCTCCTCGCCGCGGGATGCGCGAGCATGCGCGGGCTCGCCCCCGAGGCAGCGCCCGCGAGCGCCAACGCCCTTGCCAGCCAGCGCTCGCTCGCGGCGGCGAAAGTGTCGCCTGCGGCGTGGCCCGACCCCGCGTGGTGGAAAGGCTTCGGCGATCCCGCGCTCGACCGCCTGATCGACGAGGCCCTAGCCGACAGCCCGACGCTCAAGCTCGCCGCGGCGCGCACGCGCAAGGCCCTGGCCTACGCCGCCGTCGCGCGTTCGGCGATGTACCCGCAGGCCGACGCGGGCCTCGGCGTGACGCACGAGCGGTTCGCGCAAACCGAGCTCATTCCGCCCCCGGTGGGCGGAAGCTGGGACACGCAATACCAGCTGCAGGCGACCTTGAACTGGGAGATCGATTTCTGGGGCAAGAATCGCTCGGCGTGGCAGAGCGCGATGGGCGAAGCGCGGGCCGCGGCGGTCGACGCCGAGGCCGCTCGGCTGATGCTGGCGGTGAACGTCGCGCAGGCCTACGTGCAGCTGCAGCGCGCCTACCAGCAGCGCGACATCGCCCAGGCGACGCTCGATCGCCGCGAGAAGGTCTATGCGCTGACCCGCGACCGCAACGCCGCAGGCATCGACTCCCGGCTCGAGCTCAAGCAGGCCGAGGAGGCGCTGCCTGCCGCGCGCGAGCAGATCGTGCAGATCGACGAGACGATCGCGCGCGCACGCAACCAGATCGCCGCGCTGCTCGGCCGCGGCCCCGATCGCGGCCTGGCGATCGAGCGCCCCGCCGCCCATGCGCTGGGCGCACCGGCATTGCCCACCACCGTTCCGGCCGAGCTGATCGGCAGACGGCCCGACCTCGTGGCGGAGCGGTTGCGCATCGAGTCGGCGCAAAAGCGGATCGACGTCGCCAAGGCGCAGTTCTATCCGAACGTCAACCTTGTGGCGTTCGCGGGCCTGCAAAGCCTGGGGGCCTCGGGATTCTTTTCGTCCGCGAGCCGCATGGCGGGCATCGGGCCGGCGATCAGCCTGCCGATCTTCGATGCCGGCCGCCTGCGCGGCAACCTCGCGGCCCGTGACGCGGATTACGACGCCGCGGTCGAGCAGTACAACCAGACCCTCGCCGATGCATTGCGTGACGTCGTCGACCAGCTCGCGTCGTTCCGCAGCGTCGAGGCGCAGCGCGAGCAGCAGGGGCTGGCGCTGGCGACGGCGCGCGAGGCCTACGACCTCGCTCTGCTCCGCTACCGCGAAGGCGTCGGCAACTACCTGCAGGTGCTCTCCGCCGAACGGCCGCTGCTCGCGCAGCAGCGCCTCGACGTCGACCTGCGCTCGCGCGAACTCGCGCTCTCGATCAACCTGATCCGCGCGCTCGGCGGCGGATATCGCGGGAAGTCCCCAGCATGACCAACGACACCCACTCCCTCGACCCGGCGACGCTGCGATCCCGGCGCCAGCGCGGCCTCGCGATCGTGTTCGGCATCGTGGTGATCGCCGGCATCGCCTGGGGCGCGTGGTGGCTGTGGTCGGCGCGCTACGACGAGACCACCGACGACGCCTACGTCAGCGGCAACGTAGTCCAGATCACGCCGCAGATCGCGGGCACCGTGGTGGCCATCGGCGCCGACGACACGCAGTTCGTCGACGCCGGCCAGCTCCTCGTCCAGCTCGACCGCGCCGATGCCAAGGTCGCGCTCGACGAGGCCGAGGCCAAGCTCGCGACGACCGTGCGCGACGTGCGCGGGCTGTTCGCGACCACCGCGCAGCTCGACGCGACCGTCCAGATGCGCCGCTCGGACCTCGCGCGCGTCGAGGACGACCTCGCGCGGCGCAGCCGTCTCGCCGGCTCGGGTGCGATCTCGCGCGAAGAGCTGCAGCACGCGCAGGGCGCGGTCAACAGCGCCAAGGCCGAACTGCTGGCCGCGCAGGAAAAGCTCGCCGCGAATCGCGCCCGCATCGACCGCACGACGGTCGATACCAATCCTGACGTGCTCGCCGCCGCGGCGCAGGTGCGCGCGGCCTACCTCGCCTACGCGCGTACCGAGTTGCCGGCGCCGGTCTCCGGCTTCGTCGCCAAGCGCGCCGTGCAGCTCGGGCAGCGGGTA
>DAHUXO010000363.1 GCA_027307095.1 Betaproteobacteria bacterium
GCTCGCGCTGGCGCTGACGCTGCGGATCCGCGGCCGTCCCGCGGGCACGCCGACGCCTGCGCTCGCCGCCAACGGCGCGATCCTGGCACTGCATTGGGTTTCGTTCTTCGCCGCGGTGCAGTCGGCGAGTGTCGCGGTCGCCTTGCTGGGCTATGCGAGCTTTCCGCTGTTCGTGCTGGTCATCGAGCGCCCCGCGGCGCCGCGAGGCGTCGCAAAACAGCGCTATGCGGCCGCAGCCCTGGTGATCGCGGGTCTGCTCCTGATCGTTCCCGCGTTCTCATGGTCGGACCGCGCATCGCAGGGGCTGGTGTGGGGTCTCGTCTCGGGCGCGAGCTTCGCGTGGCTTGCCGTGCGCAACCGCGGTCTGGTCGCCGCCGACGACCCGGCGCGCATTGCGCTGTGGCAGAACGCCGTGGCGGCGGCGTGCCTGCTTCCGATCGCGGCGCTCGGGGGAGCGCAGGCGTGGCCGACTGCGCGCGACCTCGCGCTGCTCGCGGTGCTGGGCATCGCGTGCACGGCGCTCGCGCATACGCTGTTCATCGCCAGCATGCGCCGCGTGTCGGCGCACGTGGCCAGCGTGGTCGCCGCGCTCGAGCCGGTGTACGGCATCGCGCTGGCGGCGTGGCTGCTGGGCGAGATTCCGGGGTTGCGCACGCTGGCAGGTGCCGCGCTGATCGTCACTGCGGCGCTCGTCGCCTCGCGCCGCGCCTGATCGCAGGCCTATCGCGCCGCTGCGGCGAATTGCGCCGATTGGCGCCCTCCGACCCGATTGGGTAGCATCGCGGCTTTCGGAGCAGCACGATGAGCGATCGCCCGCACGACCACCCCGCAACCCGCGTCGTCCACGCCGGGCGCGATCCGCAGCGCTTCCTGGGCGCCGTCAACACGCCGGTGTTCCGCGCCTCGACGATCCTGTTCCCGACGCTCGCCGATCTGGAGCGCGCGTCGCGCGGCGAATACGACGGCCTGACCTACGGCCTGCACGGCCTGCCGACGGTCCGCGACCTGCAGGTCGCGCTGGCTGAGATCGAAGGCGGCGACGCGGCGCTGATGGTGCCTTCCGGCCTCGCCGCGACCACCTTCCCGCTGCTGGCGCTGGCCAATCCCGGCGACCACGTGCTGATCACCGATTCCGTCTATGGGCCCACGCGGCGGTTCTGCGAAAACCACCTGCGCCGCCTCGGAATCGAGGTCGACTACTACGATCCGCTGATCGGCAGCGACATCGAGCGCGTGCTGAAACCCAACACGCGGATCGTTTTCACCGAGTCGCCGGGATCGCTGACTTTCGAAGTGCAGGACCTGCGCGCGATCGCCGATGCGGCACACGCCCGCGGCGCGGTCGTCGTCCTCGATAACACGTGGGCGACGCCGCTGGGCTTTCGCTCGTTCGACAATGGCGTCGACGTTTCGGTGCACGCCGCGACCAAGTACATCGGCGGCCACTCGGATGTGCTGCTGGGGGCGATCGTCGCCAACGCAAGGACGCTTCCGGCGCTGAATCGCCTGTGGACCGACATGGGGGTGACGCCATCGACCGACGACTGCTTCCTCGCGCTGCGCGGATTGCGCACACTCGCGGTGAGACTCGCCCAGCACCAGGCGAGCGCGCTGCGCATTGCGCAGTGGTTGAAGGCCCGGCCGGAGGTCGACGAAGTGCTCTATCCGGCGCTGCCCGGCGCGCGGGGCCACGAGATCTGGAAGCGCGATTTCTCGATGGCGTCCGGGCTGTTCGGCGTGGTGCTGAAGCCCGTCGCGACGGGGCGACTCGCGGCGATGCTCGACGGCATGCGCCTGTTCGGCATGGGCTGGAGCTGGGGCGGCTTCGAGAGCCTGATGATCCCGACCTGGCCCGAGCGCGTACGCAGTGCCACGCGCTGGCAGAGCGCCGGGCCCTGCCTGCGGCTGCACATCGGCCTCGAGGACGCCGGCGACCTGATCGCCGATCTCGCCGACGGCTTCGCCCGGATGTCGGCCTGAGCCAGGTCCGGTCCCGATCCGCCGGCCCCGGACCCGCACGCGCGCGGACCGGTCGCTAACCGGCGCTCGCCGGCGGCAGCGCCAGCAGTCGGCGGGCCTCGGTCACCGTCGCCGGACGCCGCCCGTATTCGGCGCACAGCTCGACGACCTGCTCGACCAGCGCGGCATTCGACGGCGCGAGGGTCGCCTTGTCGAGCCGCACGTTGTCCTCGAGACCGGTCCTGCAGTGGCCGCCGAGCTCCAGGGACCAGCGCGCGAGAGTGACCTGGTCTTTCCCGATGCCGGCGCCGGTCCAGGTCGCTTCAGGATCGAGGCGCTTCAGCGTCTTGACGTAGAACTCCAGCACGTCGCGGTCGACGGGCATCGCGTTCTTCACGCCCATGACGAACTGCACGTGCAGCGGCCCGGCGATCCTGCCCGCGCGCTGCATCGCGGCAGCCTGGAAGATCATCGACAGGTCGAAGGCTTCGACCTCGGGCTTGATGCCGAAGCGCTGCATCTCGGAGGCCAGCCAGTCGACCAGGTCGGGGGCGTTGTCGTAGATGCGCGCCGGGAAATTGACCGAGCCGGTCGCGAGCGACGCCATGTCGGGACGCAGGCCCAGCATCGCTCCGCGCTCGCGCCCCGCCCCCGAGCGGCCGCCGGTGGAGATCTGCGTGATCATGCCCGGGCAGCGCGCGCGGATGCCTTCGAGCACCCTGCCGAAGCGCTCGGGATTCGACGTCGGCGATTCGTCGTCGTTGCGAACGTGCAGGTGCACGATCGTCGCGCCGGCCTCGAAAGCCTCCTGCGTCGATTCGACCTGCTCAGCGACCGAAATGGGAACTGCGGGGTTGTCTTTCTTCTTCGGCACCGAGCCGGTGATGGCGACGGTGATGATGCAGGGTGTGCTCACGACTGATCTCCAGAAAAGTTGCGCGATGCGAATGGCGGGACGGTCGCCCGCGGTGGCGGCGAACGCCACCGAGGTGCCGTCCGAAGGCTGCAGCGTAGCGCGCTCACAGCGTGCTGACGAGGTGACCGCCGTCGACAGCGTACACCGCGCCGGTGGTCCAGGACCCCGCATCGGAGGCGAGCAGCAACAGCGCGCCGTCGAGATCCTCGGGCTTGCCGATTCGCCGCTGCGGGATGCGCTTGGTCAGCGCCTGGCCGGCTTCGCCCTGGAAGAACTCGCGGTTGATCGCCGTCTCGACGTAGCCGGGGGCGAGCGCATTGACGCGGATCCGGTGGCGGGCGAGCTCGAGTGCCATCGCCCGTGTCAGGTGGATCAGAGCCGCTTTGGACGCAACATAGCTCGGCACCTGCGCGACTGCGCGCAGCCCGGCGATCGACGCGATGTTGACGATGCTGCCGCCCCGCTGGTGCGCGACCATGTGGCGCGCCGCAGTCTGGGCGACGCGCCACGCGCCGTCGAGGTTGACGTCCATGACGCTGCGCCAGTCTTCCTCGGTGTGCTCGAGCAGGGGCTTGGTGATCGCGATGCCCGCGTTGTTGACGACGACGGTGATCG
>DAHUXO010000367.1 GCA_027307095.1 Betaproteobacteria bacterium
CGATCACCGCCGCCGCCAATGCCGGGCAGATCGGCGCCAACGGCGAAATTCCCGAAGTCCGGCAGCTGCGCATCCCCGTGCAGTACCTCGCCAACCTGCTGACCGCCGGCGACACGCTGCCGGTACTTCGCGCGCTCGAACGCATGCTGGCGATGCGCGCCTACCAGCGCGACAAGCATGTCGAGGGGCGCCAGAACCTCGAGGTGCTGGCCCAGGTCGGCCTGACCGCGGCCGAGGTCGAGGACATGTACAAGGTGATGGCGATCGCGAACTACGAGGATCACTTCGTGATCCCGACAACGCATCGCGAGTACGCTGAGAACGCCTACGACCTGCGCGGTGGATGCGGATTCTCGTTCGGCAACGGCTGCTCGGACGGCGCGAGCGAGACCAGCCTCTTCGGGGGCAAGAAGAAGCGGACGATCCCGATCAAGGCGGCTGTATGAGCGGCGCAATGAAAGGAGCCGGCATGGACCACGACGATCGTCACCGCAGGATGCTGCGCGCGCTCGCGGCGCTGCTCCAGTATCCGGATGCGCGGCTGCGCGCCGCCCTGCCCGAGATCGCCGACGCCATCGACGGCGAGCGCGCGCTGTCGCGTTCGCGCAGCGCCGAACTCGTTGCGCTCGCGCAGCGAATTGCCGCAGCAGACCCCTACGATGCCGAGGCCGAGTACGTCGATACGTTCGACCGCGGCCGCGCGACGTCGCTGCAGGTGTTCGAGCACGTGCACGGCGACTCGCGCGAGCGCGGCGCGGCGCTGGTCGACCTCCGAACGACGTACGAGCAGGCGGGCCTGCGGCTTGCGGATGGAGAAATGCCCGATCACCTGCCGGTGATCCTGCAGTTCGCCTCGACGCAGCCCGAGCGCACGGCGCGCGAGTTCCTGGGCGAGCTCCTGCACGTGCTGCGTTCGATCTTCAGTGCTCTGGTCGCGAGGCAGAGCCCCTACGCATCGGTGCTCGCGGCGATGATCGAGGTCGCGGGCGGCAAGGCGGAAGCGGTGCCCGTCGCCGCGGAACCCGCGCTCGACGATGCCTGGGCCGAGCCGCCGGCTTTCGACGGTTGCAGCGTGCACGGCCAGGCGAGGTCTCGAGGTCTGAACCGCGAGCGGCAGCCGATCCATATCGTCCGCAAGTCCGCGCTTTCGGAAGGAGCCAAAGCATGAACGGCTGGCTCGACACCCTGCTCTTCGGCTACTACCCGTACCTCTGCCTGACGGTGTTCCTGCTCGGGAGCCTGATCCGCTTCGATCGCGACCAGTACACCTGGAAGAGCGATTCCTCGCAGCTGTTGCGTCGGGGCCAGCTGCAATGGGGCAGCAACCTGTTCCACGCCGGGGTGCTGTTCCTGTTCTTCGGGCATGCGTTCGGCATGCTCACGCCGCACGCGGTCTACGAGCCTTTCATCGATGCCGGTTCGAAGCAGCTGCTGGCGATTGTGTCGGGCGGCATCGCCGGCATCCTCGCGTTCATCGGCACCACGCTGCTGCTCCACCGGCGACTGTTCGATCCGCGAATCCGCAAGACCTCGAAGACCAGCGACATCGCGATTCTCGAACTCCTCTGGCTGCAGCTCGCCCTCGGGCTCGCGACGATCCCGATGTCCGCCCAGCACCTCGACGGCTCGATGATGATGCTGCTGGCCGGCTGGGCGCAGCGCATCGTCACCTTCCGCTCGGGCGCCGTCGAGCTGATCGCCGGCGCCAGCTGGGTGTTCAAGGCCCACATGTTCCTCGGGATGACGATCTTCCTGGTGTTCCCGTTCACGCGGCTGGTCCACGTCTGGAGCGGCTTCGGGACGCTGGCGTACGTTCTGCGCCCGTACCAGCTGGTGCGCAGCCGGCGCGTCGGAATGCCGCGCAGCCGGAGCGCCGCGCCATGATCGAGTGCGAGCGCATCCCCGTCGCGAGCATCAACGGCGTGCCGCTGCACGGCGCCGACGCGGTTCCCGGAGCTGCGGAGTTGCGCCAGCGCGCCTGCACCGAACTGCTGCGCCAGGCCGCGCAGCGGGCGGGAATGCTGCCGGTCGGCGATGTGCCGTCGACCGATGGAGCGATCAGTGCGACGGCCGCCGCGGCGATCGAGCGGCTGATCGATCGCGAGGTCCGCGTACCCGAACCGTCGGAAGAGGCCTGCCGCCGCCACTACGCTGCACACCCCGAAAGCTGCGGCGCCAGGGAACGCCTGCGGCTGCGCCACGTGCTGTTCGCGGTCACGCCAGGCGTCGATGTCAATGCGCTGCGCAAGCGCGCCGAGGCGCTGCTGGTGTCGCTGCGCTGCGCCGACCCGGCGTCGGACACCTTCGCCGAAGCGGCGCGCCAGTGGTCGAACTGCCCAAGCGCCGCCCAGGACGGAGGCCAGGCCGGGGAGCTCGGCTGGATGTCGCGCGACGATTGCGCGCCGGAGTTCGCGCGCGAGGTCTTCTCGCGGGAAAGCGGCGCCCACGTTGGCGTCCTGCCCCAGCTGGTGCGCAGCCGCTTCGGCCTCCACATCGTCGAAGTGGAGGCGCGCGAGTCGGGCGAGGCCGTGCCTTTCGAGGAGGTGCGAGCCGCGGTCGCGAGCGGCCTGCGGAATCAGGCGTTCGTCACCGCACTGCGGCAGTACCTTCGGCTGCTGGCAGGTGCCGCGGCGCTCGAGAACATCGACTTCGATTCCACTGCATCACCGATGCCGCGATGACAAAATGGCCCGGCACGCCGTGGCGCACCAAGTCGGCACTGGCGCTGCATCGGCGCCCGTCCTGCGCAGGTCAGTGCGTCCTCCACGGCGGTCCATGGGCCCCGAGCCTCGCCACCTGCAGCGGTGGTCGCTGCTCGTAGAGCACCAGCGTCCCGAACGTCCTCGTCGCCCGGTACCCGGATCTCAGGACGGGATCCGCAGCGGCGAGGTCGCGGACGTCCACGAAGATCGCGGGCGGGCCTCCCCGCAGCTCGATGTCGGCCGCCTGCTGCAGCCAGGGCGAGCGTGCGTCCTGCATGCGCGCGAACGCGAGGTCGGCGGAATGGTGGTCGTAGAGCACCAGTCGCTTTCCCAGGTAATAGGCAAGCGCCGAATGATCGCTGAAGCGCTGGTACAGCCCGACCTGTTTGCCCGGGTAGTGCAGGCCGACGTAACGGACGGCGTCGCGCGCGCTCAGGTCGGGCTGGTCGTGGACCATCGCCCAGGTCGCGCCTGCGACCAAAGGTGCCGACATCAGCGCAAAGCTGACAATGACCAGTGCCTCGCTCCTCATCGCGAATCCGGCCGCTGCGGTCACCGCGAGTCCGGCGGCGACGAGGCACGCGATCTGCATCGGACGGAACGCATCCGGAAGGGGTCCGATCCCCGGCGCCGCGCGATGCAGGTACCAGGCTGCACCGGCCAGCGCGATGGCCGTGGCCGCGCCGGCGGCGATGGCGAGCCCCCTGCGCCGCTCGTTCGCCCGTTCCCACAGCAGCGGCAGGCGCAGCGCGATCAGCATCGCAGCCGCGGGCAGCGCCTGGACGACGTAGTAGTTGGCCTTTGCGCGCGACAGCGTGTAGAAGCCGACGACGACCAGCACCCAGACGACGCAGAAGCGCGCGAACGATCCGTCCCGCGGCAGGGATGACCGCTCGCCGCCGGTCGCGCCGAGCAGCGGCGCGACGATGACCCAGGGAAAGGCCATCGCCCAGAGCCGCGGCAGGTAGTACCACCAGGCGCCGGCATAGTAGTCATGGGGTTGCCTCAACCCCAGGAAACGTAGCAGCTGCTCGTTCACGATGTAGAACCACGCGAATCCCGGCTGCTCCAGCGCCGCTGCGACGTGCCAGGGCACGGCGATCACCGCGAACACCGCAATGCCCCACGCATCCACGCCCAGGCGCAGCGGCTGGCCGCGGCGGCGCTCCCACAGCGCGTAGGCGCCGATGATCGGTCCCGCGAGCACCAGCGCGACCAGGCCCTTGGCAAGCACGGCGAGCGCAAGCGCCGCATAGCCGAGGCGCAGCCATCCCCGGCCCGCGCCGGACCGCCAGGCCTGCCAGGTGAGCAGGGCGACCCCCAGGCACAGCGTGAACAGCATG
>DAHUXO010000002.1 GCA_027307095.1 Betaproteobacteria bacterium
ATCAAGGAGAACATGCAATGATCGCGCGTATGGTCATTGTCCTCGCGCTCGCCGTCTCCTTCAACGCGCCGGCCTATGATCAGGCGACGCATGGATTGCTGACCCGGCAGGCCTACGCCGCTTCCCAGTTCGGAAACGTACCCGACGACGGAGCGCCGCCGCTCACCGTGCGTCTCGGATTGGACGGCTATCTCCCGTTCGGAGGTGTGGATCAGTATTTCGAGTTCATCACGAGCGCGTTCAACACCTCGGTCCTCGAGCGCCACTCTCAGAATTACGAAAAGCGGATGCTTGACGGTCTGCACGTAAAACTAACCGGGGATCCTGCGCTCATCTGGACAATGTTCGGGTCAATTCGTGAAGACGACAACCCCAACGAAGACCCGCCTACGCCGCAAGACATCCAACCCGGACTGAAGCGTCCTCTGCAGCACTTTTTCGACCCCTACTTCGACCGGGGCCTGACCGCTATCGGTCTGGGCCAGATCGACATCGACGTCCAGAGAAATCCCGACTGGGCGCTCGGGACGCGCTACAGCTTCACCGATCCCAACCGGACCGCGATTCCGCGCCGCAACGGCTTCAGTGTCGTCGACGCACGCGAGGCGATGTTCCGTGCGCTGACGCTGATGACCAGGGCGGATGGCGCGTATGCCGACATCACCTCCGGTGAGGACGACGCCACCCGCCAGCAGTGGCGGCGAGCGTATTGGGCGACCGCCTTCCGCGCACTGGGCGACGTCCTGCATCTGAACCAGGACATGGCGCAGCCGCAGCACACGCGCAACGAGCCGCATTCTGGCAAAGGCTGCCTGCTCGGCGTGTGCCTTGGCGGGCATACGAGCGTCTACGAGCGATACATCAACGCCCGGGCGCTGCAGACGGATACATTCAAGGCTGAAAGTACATCGAGCACGCCGATCAGGACCACGATTTCACCGCTGTCGATCGCGCCCTATCCGACTCCGACATTCGCCCGATACGCCGACTACTGGAGTACCGCGCAGGGCAGTCTGAGCGCGAACGGCAAGGGGCTTGCCGACTACAGCAACCGGGGCTTCTTCAGCGCGCAAAACAACCTGGGCTCGACGGAATACCCGTTGCCGGTGAGCAATATCCTCGCCTACAACGTCAAGATCGTCGCGCCGACGCGCTGGGACGGCTCCACGCCTTCCAATCCCGCCAAATCCTACGTCGTGCACGGCGCCGTCTCCGACAAGTTGCTCGACACGCTGGCGACCGACGTCCCACTGACCTCATTCGGTCTGTGGGACCAGTTCCTGACCTCGACTTCGAACCTTCCCCGCTACACGCTCAACCGCGTCAACTACGACGCGATGGCGAACCTGCTCCTCCCGCGGGCAGTTGCGTATTCGGCAGGACTGATCAACTTCTTCTTTCGCGGGCGAATCGACATCAGCTTGCCGGATGAAGGCGTCTACGCGCTGACCGACCACGCTGGGGACATGGGCTTCAAGGTCCTCCGCGCAAAGTTACGCAATGTGACGCCACCATTCGCCTCGGTCGACGGCATGGCACAGCCCCAGGACATGAATGGTGGCGACCTGTTCGCCATCGTGCGCTACCACCGCGACCTCGCCTATGCGAAATCGCTCGATACTGTCGTCGGCATCGCGCCGTGCGCGACGGTCCTCTCGGTCATCGTCGAGACCGATCCGGGTGCGAGCACCGACTGCCGAGACGGGATCGAGAACATCGTCGTGTCGCAGCCGATCGTCGGTGTGAACCTGGCGTCGGGAAGCGAACGGCTGGCCGAATTCAAGTTCACCGATGCGCCGATTCCGTTGGACGCTACCGATGTCTCGCTGCAGGTCGTCTACCGCGGATCGCTCGGCAGCGAGAGTGATGCTGTGGTCGTCGGCACGATTGATCTGTCCGAACCGACCTACTTCACGTACCAGAACGCGACCGACTACGTTCGCCTCGGTCAGGCGGTGCACACACGGGCCGCGATCGACGCCGACCCGGCACTGCTTGCGCTGGTAGAACCGCAGACCTGCGTCGACTACCGTCAATCGCCTCCGCGTCTTCGCAGCGATTGCTTGCGTCCGTTCACCCTCGACCTCGACGTGAGCTTTGGCGATCTCGCCAATCCCGCGGCCAGAGTCACTGGATTGCCGCCACGGCGCTTCATTCGGCTCGCATACCTCGGCTGCGCCGAGCCCGGTGCAGGCTCGGTCCTGGCCAGGAAGAAGTCTGCGCCAAGCGTGCGCTTGGCCGCTCGCCGCCACGACGAAGGCGAAAAGGCGCTCCTGTACCAGACCGGAACCTGTGTTCCCCACGACCCGTTCGACATTCCTCCGCGACGGTCCCAGCTCGAAATGGTCTCGGCGACGGCGTTCATGTATCACCTCGATCAGCTTCGGCCATTGCGCGGCATCAACGGCTGGTACAGCGCTGCATGTGTCTACTACGGTGACTTTTCGCCGCCCGGCGCGCCGGACGACCGCGCCGAGGCCATGGCGCCGCTGACGCCGATGTCGGACGAAGCGATCCCCTACGCGCTCACGATCATGCCGGCGTACCTCTGACGCGGCAGTGCACCCTCACGCCGCCCGCAGCGCGTCGACGATCTTCATCCGCGCAGCTCGCATGGCCGGAAGGAATCCGCCGATGAACCCCATCGCCAGCGCGAAGGCGAGTGATGCGCCGACGATGCCGGGCGTCAGGGTGAACGAGAACGCGATCTCGGCGAAGGTCTGGAAGTTGGTGGTCGATATGGTCAGCGCCTGCATCGTGGACGCGCCGACGAGGCCGGCGATGCCGCCGATCAGCCCGAGCAGCAGCGCCTCGACCAGGAACGCCATCAGAATGGCGCCGCGCGAGAATCCCAGGGCGCGCAGCGTGCCGATCTCGCTGGTGCGCGAGGCGACGCTCGCGTACATGGTGATCGCCGCGCCGATCACCGCGCCGATCGAGAAGATGATCGAGATGCCGGTGCCCAGCGTGCTGATGAACTTGGCCAGCGCCTGCGACTGGTCGGCGTAGAACTGGCGCTCGCGCTTGACCTCGAGGGTGAGGCGCGGGTCGTTCTCGAGCGTCGCCTTGACGGCGTCGAAACGGCCGGGATCGGCGAGCTTGAAGATCACCGACGAGAAGCCGGTCCGCCGGAACGCCTGCAGCATCTGCTCGGCATCGCCCCAGATCTCCGAGTCGAAGCCGGTATGCCCGGCATCGAACACGCCGAAGATGGTCCAGTCGCGCGATGCGAAGCGCAGGGTCTCGTCGAGATCGGTGCCGCTGAAGCCGGTTGCGATCGAGCGCCCGACGATCACTTCCGACGTGCCGGGCCGGAACATCCGGCCCTCGACCAGCCGGACCTGCGGGCGCAGGTCGAGCCCAGCCGCCGTCACGCCACGGATGACGACGTTGGCGGGCTTGCCGGTAGAGCGCTTGGGCAGGCTGATCAGGACCACGGGTTCCCTGGAGACCAGCCGCCTGCCGTCGGCGGCGACCGCGATGTCGGGCAGGCTCTCGATGATGCCCGCTTGCGAGCGGTCGATGCCGCTTTGCACCTCGGTCTGCGATCCGCGGCGGATCACCACGACGTTGTCGTCCTGCCCGGTCGACACCAGCGTCTGGCGCAGGCCGGCCGCCAGCATCAGCACGCTGGCGAACACGTAGACCACCAGCGCCATGCCGCCCGCAGTCAACGCGGTGGTCAGCCGCCTCGCGAGGAGGTTGCGGGCAATGTAGCCGAGCGGGATCGCCATCGCGGTCAGCCTGTGCTCAGCCCCGACTTGGGCCCTGATTTCAGCCTCATTTCACCCACTGGCCCGCAGGCCGTCGACGATGCGCACCCGTGCCGCGCGCCAGGCCGGCACCGCGGCAGCGACGACGCCGATGGCGAGCGCGGCGGCCAGCTGGATCGCCATCGTCTGCTGCGACACCCGGAAGCCGGAGAGCAGCGATCCGATGGTGTCGACGAAAACCTGCGCGAGCGGGAACGTCAGTGCGATGCCGAGCAGGCCGCCGGTGATC
>DAHUXO010000006.1 GCA_027307095.1 Betaproteobacteria bacterium
GCGGAAATCCGGCTGGTCGACTCCGCGTGACGCGTCGATGCGCGCCATGTGGTCGATGACCACCGGAACCGGCGAGCGCAGCAGCGCGGGGGCGAGGTCGTGAATCAGCGGGCTCTCGAAATGCAGCTGCAGATGCCAGCCGATGCCGGCGAGCCGCTTGCCGAACGCGATGACGTCCTCGATCGGGGTCGCTGCTCCCAGGTGGCGCATGAAATGGAAGCGGGCGCCGCGGAAGCCCGCGGCGTCGAGGCGCGCGAGCTCGGCATCGTCGACCGAAAGCGGCACGAGCGCGATGCCGACGTAGGCGCCGCCCTTGGCCGCCAGCGCGTCCTCGGTCGCCGAATTGTCGTAACCGTGGGCGTTCGACTGGACGACGACGCAACGCTCGATGCCGAGCAACGCGTGCAGCGCGAACAGCTTCTCCTTCGGCGCCTCGCAGGGCGTGAAGCTGCGCCCCGGCGCGAACGGGAACCGCGGTTGCGGTCCGAACACATGGACGTGCGTGTCGCATGCGCATGCGGGCAACCTCAGCGTCGGTCGGCTGGGGGATGCGAGGTAGGAGAGGGGCGGGGATGACACGACCGGGCGGACGGCGGGACAGGCGGTGGCAAAGTCGCGATTCTGCGGCGCCTCTGGCCAGAAGGGAAGCGCATGCGTAGCATAGCTGCGATGCACGAATTCGATGCCGCAGACCCGCCCGATGCGCGACGCGGCGGCACGGCTCGCGGAGCTCGAATTCGCCGTACCCGGCCATGCCGGCAGGCCCTGACATGAACGATCTTCCATACACGACGGCCCTGATCGTCGGCGCAGGCATGGGGCTCTCCGCCTCGCTCGCCCGCACGTTGGCCCGCCGGGGGATGGCCGTCGCGCTCGCGGCCCGCGATCCGTCGAAGCTGTCAGCCCTGTGCGACGAGATCGGGGCCAAGGCGTTTCGCTGCGACGCCCAGGACGAGAACGAGGTCGCCGGGCTGTTCGATGCGGTCGACCGGCAGATGGGGTCCCCCGACGTCGTCGTCTACAACGCCAGTGCGCGTGCGCGCGGTCCGCTGACGGCGCTCGATCCGGCCGACGTCCGGCGCGTGTTGCTGGTCAACGGATTCGGCGCCTTCGCGGTGGCGCAATGCGCGGCCTCCCGAATGCTGGTCCGAGGCAGCGGTGCGATCCTGTTCACCGGCGCGTCGGCAAGCGTCAAGGGGTATGCGGAATCGGCACCGTTCGCCATGGGAAAGTTCGCGGTGCGCGGACTCGCGCAGAGCATGGCGCGGGAGCTCGCGCCGCGAGGCATCCACGTCGCGCACTTCGTGATCGACGGCGCGATCGGACGCAACGGGCACGGCGCTCCCGGGGATCCACCCGATTCCAGGCTCGACCCCGACGCGATCGCGAGCACCTACCTGCACGTGCTCGAGCAGCCCCGCAGCGCGTGGACCTGGGAGATCGAGCTTCGGCCCTGGGTCGAGCGGTTCTAGGCGCTCGCTCGCGGGCATTCCCGAGACGCGACGCTCCACTTGCGTTCACCGTTCGCCGACCCCAACTGGGCGTTTTCAGACCCCGACTGCCGACGACATGACTGCAATCAACGTTACGCGCACCAACTTCGACGAGGTGGTATTGCAGGGCTCCGGAAGGCACCCCGTTCTGGTCGATTTCTGGGCGCCGTGGTGCGGACCCTGCCGCACGCTCGCACCGATCCTCGACCGCATCGCCGCCGAGTACGACGGCCGCCTGACGCTCGCGAAGCTCAACACCGAAGACGAACCCGAGCTCGCAGGCAGCTATGGCGTGCGCGGCATCCCGAACTGCAAGCTGTTCATCGATGGCAATGTCGTCGACGAATTCACCGGCGCCTTGCCGGAAGGGGCGATACGCGATTTTCTCGCCATCGCCCTGCCTTCGCCGGCCGCGCCGTTGGTCGCCGCCGCCAAGGCCATGCTGGCCGATGGCGACCCGGTTGCCGCGCTCGCGCAGCTGGACGAAGCGCAGGTGCAGGACGAGCAGGACGAGGACCTGCTGCTGACCAGAATCGAGGCGCTGCTCGCGGCGAGCCGGCCGGCGGACGCGAATGCGCTGATCAGCGGGATCGAGGCATCGCGGCGCGACGTGCGCGACGAGCGCAGGCTCGCGGGCATCAAGGCGCGCGCGGCATTCGCCGGCGATGCCGGCACCGACCTGGCGACGCTTGCGCGCCGTGCGGCTGCCGCGCCTGCGGACTGCGCCGCGAAGCTCGCATACGCCCGCGCGCTTGCGTCAGAGGGCGATTACGAGCGGGCGCTCGAGCAGCTGCTCGCGATCGTGCGCGCCGACCGCAAGTTCGGCGACGACGTGGGGCGCAAGACGATGCTGACGGTGTTCGCAGCGCTGCCTGGAGACAGCGACATCGTGCGCCGCTACCGGCGCGAGCTGGCGGGCGTTCTCAACTGACCGGCGCCGGGGCGAACCGCGTCAGCGGGTGTGCCGCAGCGCGAGCATTGCCTCGAACAGCTCGGGCTCGTCCCAGGGAACGTCGACCGGATGGTCAGTCAGGTACCTGCTGTCGGGATCGCGCAGCCATTCGCCGGGGAAGAACACGCTGATGCCTTCGTCGCCCTCGGCGATGTCGGCTCCCGACGTCGACGGCGTGCCGTGCAGGCCGGCGAAGAGCGCCGCGCAGAAATCCACGTTGCGCGCGCTGCCGC
>DAHUXO010000011.1 GCA_027307095.1 Betaproteobacteria bacterium
ACGGCAGCGAAGCCTTCGGACACGACGACCGACGTGGGCTCGCTGTCCAGGGGCAGGCGCCCCTGCCGGACCACGACCCGGTCGACCGGGGAATCGCCCCGCTCGGGGAGCCCGATCAGGTGCCCGACGACGGGTTCGGCGACGCCGGGGAGGTCGAGCGTGACGTCGAATGCGACCGTCGTCCGCACATCGTCGACCCCCGGGATGTCGCGCAGCGAGCGCTCGAGCGACCGCGGCGCGCGCTTCAGATCGGCGAACACGTCGCCGAAGCGCGCCGACGCATAGAAGTCGTCGCGCGCAGCGACGAGCGATGCGTAGGTCGCGAGCGACCCCGCGAACCCCGAGTACGCGCTCGCGGCGACCATGGCCACGGTGGCGATCTGGCTTTTCAGTTGCCACAGATCGCGCAGGAGCTTGCGGTCCAGCGCCCTCACCACGAAAGCTCCGATGCGCTGAGCTTGCGCGCGTTGACCCGCACGTCGGTGACATGGCCGTCTGCAAGGTGCAGCACGCGATCGGCCATGCCGGCGATGGGCGCGTTGTGCGTGATGACGATCGCCGTGGTCCCCAGTTCGCGGTTGACGTTGGCGATCACGTCGAGCACGAGCTTGCCGGTGGCGTAGTCGAGCGCTCCGGTGGGTTCGTCGCAGAGCAGCACGTCGGGCCGCTTGGCGATCGCCCGCGCGATTGCGACCCGCTGCTGCTCGCCTCCCGACAGCTGCGACGGAAAGTGGTGGGCCCGCGGGCCGAGGCCGACGATGCCGATGGCCTCGTCGATCGGCATCGGATGCGGCGCGATGTCGGTGACCAGCGCGACGTTCTCGCGCACGGTCAGGCTCGGAATCAGGTTGTAGAACTGGAACACGAAGCCGACGTGGTCGCGCCGGTAGCGCGTCAGCATCGCTTCGTCGGCATGGGCGAGATCGTGGTCACGCCAGAAGGCCTCGCCGCTGGTCGGCAGGTCGAGGCCCCCGAGGATGTTGAGCAGCGTCGACTTGCCGCTGCCGGAAGGCCCCAGCAGGACGATGAACTCGCCTTCACGGATCTCGAGGCTCACATCGCGCAGCGCGTGCACCTCGACATCGCCCATCCGGTAGATCTTGCAAAGGTCGCGCGCGACGAAGACCGGGGATCCCGGGCGCCCAGGGTCGTCCACGCGCGCGGGCGCCGGATTCAGGTCGCCTCGCCCTCGACCGGGGCGCCCTCCGGCTTCTGCGGCTCGGCGATCACGCAATCGGTCGTCAGGATCAGGCTGGCGATCGATGCGGCATTCTGCAGGCCCAGTCGCGTGACTTTGGTCGGGTCGATGATTCCCATTTCGACCATGTCCCCGTAGCGGTCGGTCGCCGCGTTGTAGCCGAAATTGCCGCCGTCCGCGAGGACCCGCTGCACGACGACCGACGGCTCGACGCCGGCGTTGGTGACGATCTGCCGCAGCGGCTCTTCCAGCGCACGGCGCACGATCTTGATGCCGGCGTCCTGTCCGAGCGACGAGCCCTCCAGGCCGTCGAGCGCCTGGCGGGCGCGCAGCAGGGCGACGCCGCCGCCGGGGCCGATGCCTTCGGCAACGGCGGCGCGAGTCGCGTGGACCGCGTCCTCGACGCGCGACTTCTTCTCCTTGAGCTCGGTTTCGGTCGATGCACCCACCTTGATCAGCGCGACGCCGCCCGACAGCCTTGCGATGCGCTCCTCGAGCTGCTTGCGGTCATAGTCGCCGGTGGTCTCGTCCAGGGTCTTGCGGATCTGCGCGATGCGCGCGCGCAGCTTTTCGGGGTCGCCGCTGCTGCCGATCAGCGTCGTCGTGTCCTTGTCGATCTCGATGCGCCGGGCGCGGCCCAGCTCCGCGGCCGTGGCGTGCTCGAGCTTGAGGCCGGTTTCCTCGGAGATCACAGTGGCGCCGGTCAGCGTCGCGATGTCCTCCAGCATCGCCTTGCGGCGGTCGCCGAACCCGGGAGCCTTGACCGCGCAGCTCCGCAGGATGCCGCGCATCGAGTTGACGACCAGCGTCGCGAGCGCCTCGCCGGTGACGTCCTCGGCGATCAGCAGCAGCGGCCGACTCTCGCGCGAGACCTGCTCGAGCACCGGCAGGAGGTCGCGGACCGTCGACACTGCCCGGTCGTGGACGAGCACGCTGGCGTCTTCCAGAACGCAGCGCTGCTTGTCCGCTTCGTTGATGAAGTACGGCGACAGGAAGCCTCGCTCGAACTGCATGCCTTCGACGACCTCGAGCTCGTTCTCCATGCCGCGGCTGTCCTCGGTCTTGATGACGCCGTTGTCGCCGACTTTCTCCATCGCCTTCGCGATCATGTCGCCGATCGACGCGTCGCCGTTGGCAGAGATCGTCCCGACCTGGGCGATCGCCTGGCTCGTGCTGCAGGGCTTCGAGTTCTTCCTCAGGTCGGCGACGACCGCCTCGACCGCCATGTCTACGCCGCGTTTGATCTCCATCGGATCGACGCCTGCCGCCACGTATTTCAGCCCCTCGTTGACAATCGCCTGTGCGAGCACCGTGGCCGTCGTCGTGCCGTCGCCCGCTGTCTCCGACGTGCGGGCCGCGACCTCCCGCGCCATCTGCGCGCCGAGGTTCTCGAAGTGGTCGGTGAGCTCGATCTCCGTGGCAACGATGACGCCGGAATTGATGATCGTCGGCGGACCGTAGGCCCGCTCGAGCATCACCAGCCGGCCTTTCGGGCCGAGGGTCACCTTGACCGCGTTCGCGAGGATGTTGAGACCCGCGCATACGCGCTCGCGGGCATCGCGATGGAACCGCAGGATCTTGGCTGGCATCGAGCCGTGCCTCCGTCCGGGGGCCTTCAGCGCCGCGTCTGCATCTCGAAGTGCCGGCCGCGCACGGCGAGATCCGACAACGCTACCATCGGCGCGACGAGCTGGTGCAGGATGTCGTCGGCGGCGATGATCCCGACCAGCACGCCCTTGGCATTCACGACGGGCATGCGGCGCACGCCGTTGGCCGACATCAGCCGGACCGTTTCCGCATAGCCCGTGTCCTCGCGAACTGTCGCAACCGGCCGCTGCGTGAGCTCGCCGACGGTGATCGAGCGCGCGTCGAGCCCGGCGGCGACGACCTCGATGACGATGTCGCGGTCGGTCACGATCCCGACCGGGATCATGCCGTCAGGACCGTCGTCGACGACGACCACGTTGCCGACATGGTGCTGGCGCATCAGCGCGGCCGCCTCGCTGACGGTCGCGTTGCGACCCGTGCTGACGACATTGCGAACGCAGAAATCTCCGATGGTCATTGCGGTCCTTTCGGGGGAACGGTGGTGTGGATGCCGCATGGGCTCCACGCGGGCGCTTCCCGGGTTTCAGGTCACTTGCATCCTAGAGCGGGCCGTGCCCGGCATCTTGATCGGGATCAATCGGCGTGCGAACCGCCGGCCCCTTGCGCCGCCGCCCGGGCCGCGCCTGCGGCGCGCCGGGCACGCGGGCGCTCCGCGCGGGTCCTTCCCGCGCACGCGCCACGCCGGCTTGATCTCGCGCAACAACCCGGCATGCCACGGGGCCTAGCATCATGGGAAGATGAAGGTCGGCGCGCGGGCGCCACGACGCGGAGGTTGCGATGGCTTTCAAATCGTTGATGGTTCACCTGGACGACGGCGCGGGCAGCGCGCAGCGGACGGAGCTCGCGGTGCGTCTGGCGTCGCGCTTCGGCGCGGGCCTGATCGGTGTCTACCTCGTGCCGACGGCGGAGCTGACGCCGACCGTCGCGGCGCTGCTTCCCGAGGATGCGGTCAAGCTCAGGCTGGAAGAGAGCGGCGAGTCCCAGCGCCGGGCCGAGGCGATGTTCCGGCAATCGGCCACTGCCGGGCGCGTCGGCGGCATCGAGTGGCGGGCGCCTGCCGGCTTCGCGATGGACGCCGCGGCGGCGCATGCGCGCTGCGTCGACCTCGCCATCGTCGGACAGCCGGACCCGGACGACGGCGAGAGCGGGTTCACGCGGCGGCTCGCCGAGCACGTGCTGCTCGAGGGCGCGTGTCCGGCGCTGTTCGTGCCCTATGCGGGCGCCGGCGCCGATGCCGGGACGCGCGTCCTCGTCGCCTGGGACGCGGGACGTGAGGCGGCGCGCGCGCTCCACGACGCACTGCCGATCCTCGAAACCGCGAAGCAGGTCGTCGTCGTGTCGCTCGCACGCGAGCGCACCGACGCCGACGCGATCGCGCTGGCGCAGCCCAGGCTCGCCGCCTACCTGCATGCGCACGGCATCGACGCGCAGTTCAAGCGCTTCGACGGCGACCAGATCGAAGGCGGGGAGCGGCTCCTGTCACAGGCTGCCGATCTCGGATCCGACCTGATCGTCATGGGAGGCTACGCCCATTCGCGGGCGCGCGAGCTGATCCTCGGCGGGGTTACGCGGACGATGTTCGCGTCGATGACGGTGCCGGTGCTGATGTCGCACTGACGCGCCGCGCCTCAGGCGCTGCGAACGCACTTGGCGTAGAGGTCGCCGAGTGCACCGTCCGGATCGTATCTGCGCTTCAGCGCGCGGTAGGCTTCGCGGTCGTAGATTGCCCAGAACTCCGCCTCCGTGAAATACGAGTCCGAGTAGAGCGATTTGACGCCGCCGAGCTCGGTGACCTTGCGTTCGATCGCGCGGTTGACGAAGCCGGCCGGGTGCTGCTCGCGCGAGGCGACGACGTCCCAGAAGCCGAAGTTGACCGACGGCGTCGCCTGCGCCAGCGGATAGAGCGTCGCGCGCCGGACCGGGTCCGGTGCGCGGATCGGGCAGATCCAGATCGGCAGGATGCCGACCTCGGCGTGCAGGAACGCGAGGAACTCGGCGGCGCGGGCGATCGGGATGTCGACATCCTGGATCACCGATTCGGCGTGGATGCCGCGAATCCGGTTCCACGCGCGCGTCACGCCGTGGCGCGCGTTCCAGCGCATGACCTTCTGGTAGGTGATCGAATTGAGGCGCTTGCGCCCGAGCAGGCGCCGGACCAGCGGGTGCTGCGCCCCGATGTTCTTCGAGCACCAGAACCAGTCGGTGTCCCAGCGCCAGAGGAAATCGCGGGCCGTCAGCGCGTCGCTCGAGCGCTCGCGGATCGACCGGTAATAGATCCGTTCGAGCCCGTAATCGCTGACCCCGGGCGCATCGTCGACGAAGCGCCCGAGCGTCAGGTAGAGCTCGTCGCGCGAGAACACGACCCCGTCGAGGAAATCGATTCCGCTGTCGGCCATGCGGAGCTCGACGTCTGCGAAGTATGCGGCGGGGTCGCTGTGCCGCAGGTGGCGAAGCTCGACGCAGCGCCGCGCCGGAACGGTGCGCGCGGTGAGCTTCAGCGCGTAGCCCAGCGTGCCGTAGGAGTTCGGAAGCCCGAAGAAGAGGTCGCGGTGCTCGTTGTCAGGCGTGCAGGTGAGAATCTGCCCCGCCCCGGTCAGCACGTCGGCCGAGGTGATCGTGTCGTGCACGAGGCCGTGCCGGAACGACGATGCCTCGATGCCGACTCCCGCGACCGCCCCGCCCAGCGTGATCGACTTCAGCTGGGGAACGACCGCGGGGACTGCTCGCTGCGCGAGGGTCGCGTCGGCGAGCGCCTCGTAGGTGATCATGCCCTCGGCCTCGACCAGCCCGGCCACGGCGTCGACGCTTACGACGCCGTTGAAATGGGACAGGTCGACGCGCGCCCCCTGGTGCTCGCCGCGGTCGCGGAACAGGTTCGACGTGGACTTCCTGACGCTGATGCCGCGGGCGCCGCCCGCAGCGGCGAGTCGTGATTCGAGCTGCGCCTTCTTCTCGACGTAGGTCGTCATCCGGCGGGCCGGTAGAGGTACCCGCGGCTCATCGGTTGGTCCGTCGAGATGTTGCCCTTGCTGACGGTGACCTGGAACAGGTACGTGCGCCCGTTCGGGGAGCGGAACATCTCGGCGCAGGACCACAGGTAAGTGCGCCAGGCGCGGCGGAAGCGCTCGTTGAAGCGGACCGGATCGAGCGTCGAGATCGCGTCCCAGTTCTCGTCGAAGCGCTGGGCCCAGCAGTCCAGCGTCAGCGCGTAATGGCGCCGCAGATTCTCGACATCGAGCACCTCGAGACCGCAGGCTTCCATCGCGGTGATCGCCTCGGCGAGGCTCGGTATCCATCCGCCGGGGAAGATGTGCTTGCGGATGTAGAACTCGGTGTCGCGCATCCCCACGTGACCGATGAAATGGATGACGCCCAGCCCCCCGGGCTTCAGCGCATCCGCGTGCGCGCGTATCACCTGGTGCACCTGGTCGCGTCCCGCGTGCTCGAGCGTGCCGATCGAGAGCAGCTTGTCGTACTGGCCCGGCATCTCGCGGAAATCGCATTCAACGACCTCGATCCGGTCCTCGAGCCCGCGCCGCGCGAGCTCGGCGCGGAGCTCCCCCACCTGCTCGGTCGTCGTGTTGATGCCAGTCCCGAGTGCCCCGTAGCGCTCCCAGGCATGGAACAGCAGTCCACCCCAGCCGCAGCCGACGTCGACGAAGGTTTCGCCGGCGGCGAGCCGCACCTTGCGGCAGACATGGTCCATCTTGTTGGTCTGCGCCTGCTCGAGCGTCGTCGTCCCTTCGCTCCAGTAGGCGCAGGTATAGAGCATGCCGACCCGGTCGAGCCAGGGGCGATAGAACGCCTTTCCCAGCCCGTAGTGGAAACGCGCGTTGGCCTTGGCCTGCGCGATCGAACGGTTCGAATAGCGGGCTTCGTGCCAGCGGTTGCGCAGCGCGACCAGCGGGCTCGTGTGCTGGTCGAAGCCCCCGTCGAACGCGGCCCGGAATGAAAGCGCGAAATCGCCCTCGACGTCGAGGTCGCCGTCGAAATACGCCTCGAGCAGGCCGACGTGGCCGTAGGCGGCAACGCGGCGCTCGACGCGGGAATGCCTGAAGCGCAGCGTGAATTCGGGCGCCGCTTCGCGGTTCCGGTATTCGGTGCCGTCGGCGAACACGACCCGGAACGAAATGTCGCTGCACCCGCCCATCCCGGCGAGGGCGCGGCGCAGCGCCCGCGACAGGCCACGGGGTTCGACACCTGCGCGCCCGGCCTGGCGTGAGTCCGGCGTGGACATGCTTCAAATATACCGTGCCGGGCTCACGGGCGCGTGCGCGAGAGTGGCACGCCGCTATCCCGCCCGACCGTAGGTCCCGGTGAGCGTCGCCTTGCCGATCGCGTTGGCATTGACCAGGTATCCGGCGAGTGATGCGGTCGCACCTTTGGGAAGCTCGAGCCTGGCGACCTTGAGCGCGTAGAGCGTGAAGTTGTAGCGGTGGGGCCGGTCTCCCACGGGCGGACAGGGGCCGCCGTAGCCGGGAACGCCATAGTCGGTCGCGATGCTCGACGCGCCGGCCGGCAGGCGGCTGCCGTCGGTCCTGCCGGCACCCTTGGGCAGCCCGGAAATTCCCGCCGGGATGTCGATCACCAGCCAATGCCACCACCCTGCGCCTCCCGTGGGCGCGTCGGGGTCGTGCACCAGCAGGGCGAAGCTCTGCGTGCCCGGCGGCGCTCCCGACCATGCGAGCGCCGGCGAGAGGTTCCCCCCGGTGCAGCCAAAACTGTCATAGGCCTGCTCGTTGGCAATCGCAGCGCCGGGCGCGATGTCCGGACTCGTCAGCGTGAATCGCGCCGGGGCCGCGTCGGCGACCGAAAGGCCGGCGGCGCTTGCCAGGGCGTGGGCCAGGGGATTGAAGATCATCGGGTCTCCTCGAGGGCGGTCGCGGACGCAGGGCCGCGGGAACATGCTCGAATATACTTCGATGTGGTCCGACACCGCGAGGGTCCGACATCGGCGCCATCCTGCACGGGCGCGCTGCGTACCGTTCGGGCGCTCGCGGTGGCGGATCGCGCGCGACCGGCAGCGGCGCCGACGGACCTCCCGCCCGGCGCGGGACGCTGACGTGACCCACGAGGGAATTGCGCATGGCACTGATCGAAGTCAAGGTCCCTGACATCGGCGACTTCAAGGAGGTTCCGGTCATCGAGGTGCTGGTCAAGCCCGGGGACGCCGTCAAGGCCGAGGATCCCCTGGTCACCCTCGAGTCCGACAAGGCGACGATGGACGTTCCTTCGCCCGTCGACGGCATCGTCAAATCGATCGTCGTCAAGGTCGGGGGCAGGGTCTCGGAGGGCAGCGCGCTGCTCGCGCTGGAGACCGCCGCCGCAGCCCGGGACGCTCCCGCGAATCCGCGCGGCGCCGCGCCGTCGCCGCAGGCCGGCGCGCGCGCAGTGGCTGCCGCCGCTACCCCGCCTGTGGCGCAGCGTTCCGGGGCGACCGGCAGGGGCGACGCAGTTTCGCCAGCGGCGACGTCGTACGCCGGGCGTGCCGACATCGAATGCGAAATGCTCGTCCTCGGTGCAGGCCCCGGCGGCTACTCGGCGGCGTTCCGCGCGGCCGACCTCGGCATGAAGACCGTGCTCGTCGAGCGCTACCACAGCCTGGGTGGCGTTTGCCTCAACGTCGGGTGCATCCCGTCGAAGGCGCTGCTGCACACGGCGGCGGTGATCGACGAAGCGAAAACGATGGCCGCGCACGGCGTGAGCTTCGGCGCGCCGACGATCGACCTGGACAAGCTGCGCGCGTTCAAGGACGGCGTCGTGAGGAAGCTCACGAGCGGCCTCGGCGCGATGGCGAGGCTGCGAAAGGTCGACGTCGTGCACGGCGTGGGCCGCTTCCTCGACGCGCATCATCTCGAGGTCGAGCTCACCTCGGGCACCGGGAAGGAGAAGACCGGGGCGAGCAAGGTCATCCGCTTCGACAAGGCGATCATCGCCGCAGGCAGCCAGGCCGTGAAGCTGCCATTCATGCCGGACGATCCGCGCATCGTCGACTCGACGGGCGCGCTCGCGCTCGCGTCGATTCCGAAGCGCATGCTGGTCGTCGGCGGCGGCATCATCGGCCTCGAGATGGCCAACGTCTACTCGACGCTGGGGGCGCGCATCGACGTCGTGGAAATGCTCGACGGCGTGATGCTGGGCGCGGATCGCGACCTCGTCCGTGTGTGGGAGAAGAAGAACGCCGGTCGCTTCGACCATCTGATGCTCGGCACGAAGACCGTGTCCGCACAGGCGACCCCTTCCGGCATCCGCGTCGCCTTCGAGGGCGCGAAGGCGCCGGCCGAGCCGCAGGTCTACGACCTGGTCCTGGTCGCCGTCGGCCGCAGTCCCAACGGCCGCGCGATCGATGCCGCGAAGGCGGGTGTGGCGGTGACCGACCGGGGCCACATCGAGGTCGACCGCCAGATGCGCACGAACGTCGCCCACGTCTTTGCCATCGGCGACATCGCCGGCCCGCCGATGCTCGCCCACAAGGCGGTGCACGAGGGCCACGTCGCGGCCGAGGCTGCCGCCGGGCACAAGTCGTACTTCGACGCGAGGCAGATCCCTTCGGTGGCCTACACCGACCCCGAGGTCGCCTGGGCGGGGGCGACCGAGGACGAATGCAAGGCGCAGGGTGTCGAATACGGCAAGGCGGTGTTTCCGTGGACGGCGTCGGGTCGCGCGATCGCCAACGGGCGCGACGAAGGCTTCACCAAGCTGCTGTTCGACGCAGCCACGCACCGGATCATCGGCGGCGGCATCGTCGGCACCCATGCGGGCGACCTGATCGGCGAGATCGCCCTCGCGATCGAGATGGGTTGCGATGCGACCGACATCGGCAGGACGATCCATCCGCATCCGACGCTGGGAGAGTCGATCGGCATGGCCGCCGAGATGTTCGAAGGTGTTTGCACCGATCTGCCGCTGCAGAAGAAGAAATAGCACGCGGCGCAGGTCCGGGACGCAGGCGTCGCGGCGCGACGCATGAACGGCAGGAGGCAACATGGCTGAAGAGCAGCTGAGGGCAGCGGCCCTCGAATATCACGAGTCGCCGACGCCGGGAAAGATCTCGATCGCGCCGACCAAGGCGCTCGCCAACCAGCGCGATCTGTCGCTCGCATATTCGCCCGGGGTCGCCTACGCCTGCACGGCGATCCAGCACGATCCGGCGCTTGCCGCGCGCTACACGGCGCGCGCGAACCTCGTCGCGGTCGTCACCAACGGCAGCGCAGTGCTCGGGCTCGGGCACATCGGCGCGCTCGCCGGCAAGCCGGTGATGGAGGGCAAGGCCTGCCTGTTCAAGAAGTTCGCCGGCATCGACGTGTTCGACATCGAGGTCGGCGAGAGCGATCCCGACCGGATCGTCGACGTCGTCGCGGCGCTCGAGCCCACGTTCGGGGGCATCAATCTCGAGGACATCAAGGCGCCGGAGTGCTTCTACATCGAGCGCAAGCTGCGCGAGCGGATGAAGATCCCGGTGTTCCACGACGATCAGCACGGCACGGCGATCGTCGCCGCCGCGGCGGTGCTGAACGGCCTCGAGGTCGTCGGCAAGGACATCGGCAGCGTCAGGCTCGTGTGCTCCGGCGCCGGCGCCGCCGCGATCGCCTGCCTCGACCTGCAGGTGAGCCTCGGGTTGAAGCGCGAGCACATCACGATCATCGACAGCAAGGGCGTGGTCCACAGCGGGCGCGGCGGTGGGATGGATGCCGACAAGGCGCGCTATGCACGGGACACCGCGGCGCGCACGCTCGCCGATGCGATCGGCGGCGCCGACATCTTCCTCGGATTGTCGACTGGCGGCGTGCTGACGGCCGACATGGTCGAGCGGATGGCCGCACGGCCGATCATCCTCGCGATGGCGAACCCCGAGCCCGAGATCCGGCCCGAGATCGCGAAGGCGGCGCGCCCTGACTGCCTGATCGGCACCGGGCGCTCGGACTATCCGAACCAGGTCAACAACTCGCTGTGCTTCCCGTTCATCTTCCGTGGTGCGCTCGACTGCGGCGCGAGCACGATCAACGAGCCGATGAAGCTTGCCGCGACGCGGGCGCTCGCCGAACTCGCGCGGGCCGAGCCCTCGGAGATCGTCGCGATCGCCTACGGCGAGCCGACGCCGGCGTTCGGGCCGGACTATCTGATCCCGCGGGCGTTCGACCCGCGCCTCATCGTCAAAATCGCGCCGGCCGTGGCCAAGGCCGCGATGGACAGCGGCGTGGCCAGTCGACCGATCACGGACTTCGATGCATACCACCAGCGCCTGATGCAGTTCGTCTACCACTCGGGCACGCCGATGGCGCCGGTGTTCGCCTCCGCCAAGCGTGCGCCCAAGCGCGTCGCCTATGCGGAGGGTGAGGACGAGCGGGTGCTGCGCGCAGCCCAGGCCTGCATCGATGAAGGTCTCGTGCATCCGGTGCTGATCGGTCGCCCCGACATCATCGCCTCGCGCATCGGGAAGCTCGGGCTGCGCCTCGTTCCCGGCCGTGACTGCGAGGTCGTCAACATCCTCGACGACCCGCGGCACCGCGAATACGCGCTCGACTACTACCGCCTGATGCGCCGCAAGGGCGTCACGCGGGGGCCGGCGATGGAGGAGATGCGCAGCCGGCCGACGCTGATCGCAACGATGCTGCTGCGGCGCGGCGACGTCGACGCAATGCTGTGCGGAACGCTCGGCAACTTCCCCGATCACCTGCGCTACATACGCAACGTCATCGGCATGCGCCAGGGGGTGCACGTGCTGGCGACAATGCAGATGGTGATCCTGCCGGGCCGGCAGCTCTTCATCTGCGACACCCACGTCAATCGCGATCCATCGGCCGGGGAGATCGCCGAGATGACCCTGATGGCCGTCGAGGAGGTCCTTCGTTTCGGTCAGAAGCCGAGCGTCGCGCTGCTGTCGCACTCGAGCTTCGGCAGTTCGGACGCGCCGTCGGCGCAGAAGATGCGCGATGCGCTCGAGCTGATCCTGCAGCGGATGCCCGACCTCGCCGTCGAAGGCGAGATGCACGCAGATGCCGCGCTGTCGGCGGAAATCCGCGATCGCGAGTTCCCCGGTTCGCGTCTGGTCGCCGACGCGAACCTGCTGATCATGCCGAACATCGATGCCGCGAACATCACCTCCAACGCATTGCGCGTCGTCGCCGGGGAGGGAATCGCGGTCGGTGGCTTCCTCCTCGGAGCGGCGAAGCCGGCGCATATCCTGGCGCCGACCTCGACGGTCCGGCGCATCGTCAACATGACCGCCGTCGCCGTCGCCGAAGCGGGCGCGCAGCGCTAGCGGGCGCAACGCCAGGACGCGCATGACCGGCACGCCACCCACCCGCGGGCCCGAGGCGACGGGAACGGCGTCGACTGGCGGGCTGCACCGGATCGTCATCGTGGGCGGCGGGGCCGGGGGACTCGAGCTGGCGACCAGACTGGGCGACACGTTGGGCCGGCGCGGCAAGGCGGAGGTGACGCTGATCGAGCGCGCACGCACGCATTTCTGGAAACCGCACCTGCACGAGATCGCGGCTGGCAGCATGGACATCGACGTCTATGAAACCGACTACATCGCCCAGTCGCACTGGCACTCGTTCCGCTACCTGATCGGGGAGATGACCGGGCTCGACCGGCGCGCGCGCCAGGTGCAGGTCGCGCCTTTCTTCGACGAGGACGGCGACCAGGTGACCGATGCGCGGACCATCGGCTACGACACGCTGGTCGTCGCCGTCGGGAGCCGCACCAACGATTTCGGAACGCCGGGCGCCAGCCAGCATGCGATCGCGCTCGACGACCCGCCCGCGGCCCAGCGCTTCCATCGTCGGCTCGTCAACGCGTACCTGCGCGCCCACGCGCAGGCCGGGGCGCTGCGCCCCGAGCAGCTGCAGGTCGCGATAATCGGCGCCGGCGCCACCGGTGTCGAGCTCGCGGCCGAGTTGCACAACACGACGCGCACGCTGGTGTCCTACGGGCTCGACCGGATCGATCCCGACAGGGACATCCGCCTCATCCTGATCGAGGCCGCCGATCGCATCCTGCCGGCGCTGCCCGAGCGCCTTTCGACCGCGGCGAATCACCTGCTCGACGGGATGCGCGTCGCCGTTCGCACCGGCGCGCGGGTCGCCGAGGTGCTTCCGGATGGCGTCAGGCTCGCGAGCGGCGAGTCGATCCCCGCGGAGCTGGTCGTCTGGGCCGCCGGCGTCAAGGCGCCTGATTTCCTTCGCGACATCGAGGGGCTCGAGACGAACCGCATCAACCAGCTCGTCGTGAGGGCGACGCTGCAGACGACGCGCGACGAAGACATTTTCGCGATCGGCGATTGCGCCGCCGCGCCGTGGCTGGGCAAAGAAGGCGTGGTCGTGCCCCCGCGCGCGCAGGCCGCGCACCAGCAGGCTTCGCACATGGTGGGGCAGATCCGCAATCGCCTGCGCGGGCGCGAGCTGCGGCCGTGGCGATACCGGGATTTCGGATCGCTGGTGTCGCTGGGCGAATATTCGACGGTCGGCAACCTGATGGGAAGCCTTACCGGGGGCAACCTGTGGCTGGAGGGGACGTTTGCGCGGATGATGTACCTGTCGCTCTACAAGATGCACGAGCTGGCGCTGCACGGTTTCTGGAAGATGGCGCTGGACACGGCCGCGCGGATGATCACGCGGCGCACCGAGCCGCACGTCAAGCTGCACTGAAGCACCCTGCGACCCGCCAGGTTCCGGGCCGCAGGCCGGCGCGCCGGACGTTGGGGTAGGGACGTCCCGGCTGCCAATCGCGGCCTCGCGGTGTATGCTGGTCGGGCGGGTCTGCCGTCGTCTTGCGCACCGGCGGGCAGCAGACCCGACTCTCCATCATTTCGGGAGCACTCATGGGTGCCATCGATCATGTGAAAGACGCCGGCGAGAAGCTGTTCGGACGGGGCCAGGCGCAGGCGGCAGCCAAGGAGGTCGCCGCCGATCCCACGAACAGCTCCAAGGTTCTGGCAGCCAATGCCCCCGCGGGCGACGCCGGGGTCGAGGACATGATGAGCGTCGACCCGTGTCAGCCCGAGGCGCGCCACTACACAGCGGTCTCGGGTGGCACGCTGTCGAAGGTCTCCAGGCAGTATTGCGGCGATGCCAACGAGTACGTGAGGACCTTCGAGGCGAACAAGCCGATGCTGACGTCGTCCGACAAGATCTACCCCGGGCAGAAGCTGCGGATCCCGCCGCAATGATGCCCGCCATGCTGCTCGATGGGCCCGCAGCGCCGCTCGCGGCGCACTTCCCTCTGCGCGCTGTCCCGATCCCGGGGCCGGGCGACGAGGATGACGATGACGACCAGGGGTCACCGATCGGCGACCCGCCGGACGACGACTGGGACGAGGACGAGTGGGAAGACGACGACGATGATGACGAAGAAGACGAGGACCCGATCCAGGTGTCCCGTCCCTGCGTCCGAAGCGACGCGGCCCACTGAGGACCGCGAACGGGGAAGCGATGTACGCACAGATGGTCGACACCGGCGTGGCCAAGGTCCGCGACGTCGCTGAGATGACGCAGGAGGAGCGCGCCTTCCAGGACCGCATCGACGCCGACGTCAAGGTCGAACCCAAGGACTGGATGCCCGACGCGTACCGCAGGACGCTGATCCGCCAGATCCAGCAACACGCGCATTCGGAAATCGTCGGCATGCTACCCGAGGGAAACTGGATCACGCGGGCGCCGTCGCTGCAGCGCAAGGCGACGCTGATGGCCAAGGTGCAGGATGAAGGCGGCCACGGGCTCTACCTCTACTGCGCAGCCGAGACCCTGGGCGTGTCGCGCGACGCGATGGTCGCCGACCTTCACGCAGGCAAGGTGAAGTACTCGTCGATCTTCAACTACCCGACGCTGACCTGGGCCGACATCGGGACGATCGGCTGGCTGGTCGACGGCGCCGCGATCATGAACCAGATTCCGCTTTGCCGATGCAGCTTCGGTCCCTACGCGCGGGCGATGATCCGCGTCTGCAAGGAGGAGTCGTTCCATCAGCGCCAGGGCTACGACATCATGCTTGCGCTGTGCCGCGGCACGCCCGAGCAGAAAGTGATGGCCCAGGACGCGCTGAATCGCTGGTGGTGGCCCTCCCTGATGATGTTCGGCCCGCCGGACGCGGCGAGCGTGCACAGCGCGCAGTCGGCGCGGTGGAAGATCAAGCTCCTTTCGAACGACGAGCTGCGCCAGCGTTTCGTCGATCAGACGGTGCCGCAGGCCGACTACCTGGGGCTGAAGGTTCCCGACGACCGGCTCGCGTGGAGCGCCGAGCGCGGCCATTACGACTTCGGGGAGATCGACTGGCAGGAGTTCCACGAGGTCATCAAGGGCAACGGTCCGTGCAACCGCGAGCGGATGCAGACGAGGATCAAGGCGTGGGAAGACGGGGCTTGGGTGCGCGAGGCTGCGCTGGCACATGCCGAGAAGCACGCGGCGCGCGAACGCCAGGCGGCATGACCACGATGACGTCACGCCGACCCTCTCCCGCAAGCGGGAGTGCGGGCCGAGCGAATGCGCGGCGGGTGTGGGGGATCGAGGAGGCGAAATGAGCAGCGAATGGCCGTTGTGGGAGATCTTCATACGCTCGCAACATGGCTTGGCGCACAAGCACGTCGGCAGCCTGCATGCAGTCGATGCGCAGATGGCGATCCGGAACGCCCGTGACGTGTACACGCGACGCAACGAGGGCATCTCGATCTGGGTCGCCCGATCGGCGGACATCCATGCCTCGTCTCCCGGCGACAAGGAGGCGCTGTTCGAGCCGTCCAACGACAAGGTCTACCGGCATCCCACGTTCTTTCCGATGCCCGATGACGTGAAGCACATCTGAAGCCGCGGCCTTCGCTTGCGCCGACCCCGATGGACGACGATCCCCGGCTTTTCGACTACGTGCTGCGGCTGGCGGACAACGGGGTCGTTCTTGCGCAGCGCCTCGGCGAGTGGGTCGGCAAGGGCCCGGCGCTGGAGGAGGACATCGCGCTCACCAACGTCGGGCTGGACCTGCTGGGGCAGGGCCGGATGTGGCTCGCATACGCCCGGGAAATCGAGGCGCGCTATGCGCCGCCGGGCCGCGGCGAGGACGCGCTCGCGTTCCTGCGCGATGGCGGCGAGTTTCGCAACCTGCTGCTGGTCGAACAGCCCAACGGGAGCTACGCGGACACCATGGCGCGCCAGTTCCTGTTCGACCAGTGGCACCTGATGCTGCTCGGCGCGCTCGCGGGGTCGAAGGACGAGCGCATCGCGGCGATCGCGGCCAAGGCGGGCAAGGAGGTCCGCTACCACGTCGAGCGCTCCGCCGACTGGACGATCCGCCTGGGCGACGGCACCGAGCTGTCGCATCGCAGGATGCAGGATGCGGTCGACGCATTGTGGATGTACACGGGCGAGATGTTCGCTGTCGATGCGATCGAGCGCGGGCTGGTCGCCGCGGGCGTGGCTGCCGATGCCGCGTCGCTGCAGGGTCCGTGGCGGTCCGCGGTCGCGGCGGTGTTCGACGAGGCGACCCTCGCGATGCCCGGCGACGGGTGGATGCAGGGCGCGACCGGGCGCGGAGGCAAGCAGGGCATCCACACCGAGCACCTCGGGCACATGCTTGCCGAGATGCAGATCGTCGCCCGCTCGCATCCGGGCGCCCGGTGGTGAGCGCCGGCGCGATCGTGCCGCGGGCGAGGACCGCAGGGCCGGTCGCGGCGCCCACCGGATCGGGTGCCGGATTCGCCGCCTCGATCTGGAAGGCGCTGGCGGGAGTCGTCGATCCCGAGATCCCATCCATTTCGATCGTCGAGCTGGGCATCGTCCGCAGCGTCGAGCGCAGCGGCGACGACTGGCTCGTGTCGATCACGCCGACATATTCGGGCTGCCCGGCGACGCGCGTGATCGAATCCGACATCCGCGACGCCCTCGCGCAAATTGGCGGCCGCGACATCCGCGTCGTCACGCAGCTGGCGCCGCCGTGGACGACCGACTGGATCGCGCCGGAGGCGCGGCGCAAGCTGCGCGAGACCGGCATCGCGCCGCCGAAGCCCAGCGGCCCCGGGCGCGCGGCACCGATCCGCGTCGTCCGCACGAGCGGCCCGGACGACGGTCCCGTCGCCTGCCCGCGCTGCGGATCCCTGCGCACGGTTCTGGTCGCCCGCTTCGGGTCGACCGCGTGCAAGGCGCAATACCGCTGCACGGACTGCCTCGAGCCTTTCGACTACTTCAAGCCCTACTGAGGCCGCCGGAGCCCGTGCGGCGATGATTGCCCTGCATTGCGCCCGCCGATCGCGATGAGCAAATTCCGCGCGCTGACGATTGCGAGGGTCGACCGGGAGACGCGCGACGCGATCGCGATCACCTTCGCGGTTCCCGAGCCGCTGCAGGCGATGTTCCGTTTCGAGCCGGGGCAGCACGTCACGGTCCGCGCCGTCGTCGACGGCTCGGATCTGCGGCGCTCGTATTCGATCTGCGCGCCCGTCGGCGAGCCGTTGCGGATCGCGATCAAGCGCGCGCCCGGCGGCGCCTTCTCGGGCTGGGCCAACGACACGCTGCGCGAGGGCATGACCCTCGACGTCGTACCCCCGCTCGGGCACTTCGGCGTCGCCGCCGAGCCGGGCACTGCGCGGCATCACCTCGCACTCGCCGCGGGCAGCGGCATCACGCCGCTGGTATCGATCATCGCAAGCGCGCTCGCGACGGAGCCGCGGATGCGCTTCACGCTGATCTACGGCAATCGCGCGTCGTCGACGGTGATGTTTCGCGAGAAGCTCGCGGCGCTGAAAGACATCCACATGGACCGCTTCCAGTTGATCCACGTGCTCTCGCGCGAGCCGCAGGACATCGAGCTGCTGAACGGTCGCATCGACTGCGCGAAGGCGAACGCGCTCTTCTCGACCTTCGCGCCGCTCGACGACGTCGATTGCGTGTACATCTGCGGTCCCGAGGGCATGATGGATGCGGTGAAGGAGGCGCTGGTCGCGCGGGAGTTCCCGGGGTCGAGGATCAGGATCGAGCGTTTCGCCGCGAGCATCCCGAAGCACACGCACATTCCGCGGCCTGTGCCCGAGGCGACCAGGACCGAGTGCGAAGTGAACGCCGTCATCGACGGGTCGCGGCGAACGTTCCTGGCCGAGAAGGGCCATGAGAACATCATCGATGCCGGCCTGCGCAACGGCGTCGAGCTGCCATTCTCGTGCAAGGGGGGCGTCTGCTCGACCTGCCGCTGCCGGCTCGTCGAAGGCGAGGTCGACATGGATGTCAATTTCGCGCTCGAGGACTACGAGGTCGCGCGGGGATTCATCCTCGCCTGCCAGAGCTATCCGGTGACCGACCGGGTGATCGTCGACTTCGACCAGACCGGCACCGGCTAGCGGCTGGCGGACGGCCACGCATGCTAGAGTTGGCCGATCGAATGCATTGAAGGTGAATTCGCGTGCCACACCCATTCTTCGACCGCCACCGCGACACCCTCGAGCGAGCCGTCGAGGCGATCGAGCGGCGCGGCTACTGGTCGCCGTTCCCGGAGTCGCCAAGCCCGAAGGTCTACGGCGAAGGCGCGGCGGAACAAGGCAAGGCGACGTTCGAAGCGCTGCTCGGCAAGCGCTTTGCCCTCACGCAGCCGGCCACGACCGGCGAGGTCGGCAATGAGCGCTCCCCCTACGGCATGCGTCTAGGCATCACCTACCCGAAGGCCGACCTCGACCGCCTGCTCGCCGCAGTCGAGGCAGCGCAGGCGACCTGGCGCAAGGCCGGCCCGCAGGCCTGGGTCGGCGTCAGCCTGGAAATCCTGTCGCGGATCAACAAGGCGAGCTTCGAGCTCGCCCACGCGATCATGCACACGACCGGACAGGCGTTCGTCATGGCGTTCCAGGCGGGCGGGCCCCACGCGCAGGACCGCGGGCTCGAGGCGGTTGCCTACGCCTGGGACCAGATGCGCAGGATTCCGGAGCGGGCGACGTGGGAGAAGCCGCAGGGCAGGAACGAGCCCTTGCGGATGGAGAAGCATTTCCGCATCGTCCCGCGCGGAGTGGCGCTCGTGATCGGCTGCAGCACGTTCCCGACCTGGAACGGCTATCCCGGCCTTTTCGCGAGCCTCGCGACGGGAAACGCGGTCGTCGTCAAGCCGCATCCGAACGCGATCCTGCCGCTCGCGATCACCGTGCGCATCGCCCGCGAGGTCCTGGCCGAAGCCGGGTTCGATCCGAACGTCGTCACGCTGGTCGCGCACGACGCGGGCGACGCCACCGCGCAGACCCTCGCGCTGCGCCCCGAGATCAAGATCGTCGATTTCACCGGCAGCACCGCGAACGGTCGCTGGCTCGAAGAGCACGCCCGGCAGGCGCTGGTCTACACCGAGAAGGCCGGCGTCAATCAGGTTATCGTGGATTCGACGGCGGATTTCAAGGGCATGGTGCGCAATCTCGCGATCTCGCTTGCGCTCTATTCAGGCCAGATGTGCACTGCGCCGCAGAACATCTACGTTCCGATGGGCGGCATCGACACCGACGAGGGCCACCTCGGTTTCGACGATGTCGCCAAGGGCCTGGCGGAAGGTGTCGACCGATTGCTCGAGGATCCCGCGCGGGCCGTCGAGGTGCTGGGCGCCGTGCAGAGCGACGGAGTGCTGCGCAGGCTCGAGGCGGCCCGCTCGCTGGGCACGATCGCGCTCGATACGCGCACGATCGTGCACGGGCAGTTCCCTGAGGCCACCGTGCGAACTCCACTGATCGTCAAGCTGTCGAAGGCCGATCGCGCGACCTACCTGAACGAGTGGTTCGGCCCGATCACGTTCGTCATTGCCACCGACAGCACGGCCGAGAGCCTCGCGATCGCCCGCGACGCCGTGATCGGGCACGGGGCGTTGACCATGGCCGTCTATTCGAGGCGCGACGATGTGATCGAGCGCGCGATCGAGGTTGCCGAGGACGTCGGCGTCGCACTGTCGATCAACCTGACCGGGGGCGTATTCGTGAACCAGTCGGCGGCATTTTCCGATTTCCACGGCACCGGGGCGAATCCCGCCGCGAATGCCGCGCTGACTGACGCCGCCTACGTCGCGAATCGATTCCGCGTCGTCCAGCATCGCGCGCACGCATGAATTACGAGCAGATCCGCTTCGAGACGGGCGAAGGAATCGCCCGCATCACCCTGAACCGGCCTGACCGGCTCAACAGCTTCACCACGCAGATGCACGCCGAATTGCGCGACGCCCTGGCACGCGTCGCCGCCGACGCCGGCGTGCGCGCGCTGCTCCTGACCGGTGCCGGACGCGGTTTCTGCGCCGGCCAGGATCTCGCCGACCGTGCCGTCGCGCCCGGCGCCGCCCCGGTCGACCTCGGCGAGTCGATCGAGAACAACTACCGGCCGCTGGTGCTCGCGCTGCGCAACCTGTCTTTGCCGGTCGTCTGCGCGGTCAACGGCGTGGCGGCCGGTGCCGGCGCCAATCTGGCACTCGCCTGCGATCTGGTCGTCGCCTGCAGGTCGGCCAGTTTCGTCCAGGCCTTCTGCAGGATCGGGCTGGTTCCCGACTCCGGGGGCACCTGGTTCCTGCCGCGGCTCGTCGGAAGCGCGCGAGCGATGGGACTCGCGATGCTGGGCGATCGGATCCCCGCGGAGCAGGCTGCGGCCTGGGGTCTCATATGGAAATGCGTCGATGACGATCAGTTCGTTCCGGCCGTCGACGCGCTGCTCGCGCAGCTCGCGCAGTCGTCGACCCGCGGTCTCGCGGCGCTCAAGCGCGCAATGCATGCTTCGGCCGGCAATGCGCTGGAGCAGCAGCTCGATCTGGAGCGCGATCTCCAGCGCGAGCTCGGGTTCGGTCCCGACTATCGCGAAGGCGTCGCCGCATTCCTGGAGAAGCGGCCGCCCCTGTTCTCCGGGCGCTGACGTGGCCGCGGCGCTTCTGCGCGAGGCGACCGTCGCCGTCATCGGCGCCGGCGCGATGGGGAGTGGGATCGCGCAGGTCGCTGCTCAGGCCGGGCACTCGGTGCGCCTGTTCGATACGCGCATCGGGGCTGCGGAACGGGCGCGGGATATGATCGGCCAGACGCTCGCCGGCCTTGCGGCCAAGGGCCGGGTCGACGCTGCCGCCGCGTCGGAGGCAGCCGCGCGGATTGCGCCGATCCATGCGCTCGGCGACTGCGTCAGCGCGGGCCTCGTCGTCGAGGCAATCGTCGAGGACCTCGAAACCAAGCGCGCGCTGCTGCGCGAACTCGAGGTGATCGTGCCGCGGACTGCGATCCTCGCATCCAACACGTCGTCGCTTTCCATCACCGCACTCGCCGCAGGCATGAAGTCGCCCGGCCGCATAGTCGGCATGCACTTCTTCAACCCGGCCCCACTGATGGAGCTGGTCGAGGTCATCAGCGGCCTCGCGACAGACCCCGCGGTCGCCGATGCGGTGCACGCGACCGCGATCGCCTGGGGCAAGCAGCCGGTGCATGCGAGATCGACGCCCGGGTTCATCGTCAATCGTTGCGCGCGGCCGTTCTACGGCGAGGCGCTGCGCCTGCTCGCGGAGAGCGCCGCCGACGCCGGCACGCTCGACGCGCTGATGCGGGAAGCCGGCGGGTTCAGGATGGGCGCGTTCGAGCTGATGGACCTGATCGGGAACGACGTGAACTTCGCGGTCACGCGCAGCATTTGGGAAGCGCACTTTCACGATCCGCGCTATGCGCCGTCGCTGCTGCAGCAGGAGCGCGTCGTGGCGGGATACCTCGGCAGGAAGAGCGGCCGCGGTTTCTTCGATTACGGGGCGGATGCCGCGCGGCCGGTCGCCCACAGCGAGCCCATGCGGCCCGCGCCCGCGCGCGTCGCGCTCCGCGGTGAGCCGGGAATCGCCGCGCCGCTGGTCGAGAGGATCGCGCGCGCTGGCATTGCGGTCGACCGCCAAACGTCGCAGACCGCATTCCCCGATGGCGTGATGGTGATCGGCGACGCATGGCTTGCGCTGAGCGATGGCCGCACGGCCACCGTGAGAGCCGCCGCGACCGACACCCGCAACCTGGTGCTGTTCGACCTCGCGCTCGACTACGGCAGCTGCGCGCGCCTCGCGGTTGCGTGCGCCGACGGCTGCGACAGCGCAGCTTGTGCTGCTGCGGTCGGCGCGCTGCAGGCAACCGGCATCGCCGTTTCGAGACTGGATGATGCCGCGGCGCTGGCAGTGCTGCGCACGGTGGCGATGCTCGCGAACGAGGCGGCCGATGCGGTGACGATGGGGATCGCCTCGGCGGGCGACATCGATGTCGCGATGCGCAGGGGCGTCAACTATCCGCGTGGTCCGCTCGAATGGGCTGACGCCATCGGCGTCGGGCGAGTCCGCGACGTCATCGCGAACCTCGCTGCGCATTACGGAGAGGACCGGTACCGGCTCGCGCCGCTGATCGCGCGCCGTCGGGCGGGCGCGGGAAGTCTTTCGGGCGCGGCCGTAGACTCTGGCGACGCGGCATCGCGGAAGATTGCGACGTGACGGCTCACGGCGACAGGCAGGGTCCTGCCCACGGCCAGGGTGGGGAGGCTGCGCCGCCTCCGCAGGAGGCACAGGTGCTCGCCGAGCGGGTCGGCCGCGCGATGTTCGCGAAGGACGCCGCGTCGCAGGCGCTGGGGATGCACGTCGAAAGCATCGCGCCCGGCCGCTCCGAGCTCACGATGACCGTGCGCCCCGACATGCTGAACGGCCACGCGATCTGCCATGGCGGCTACATCTTCCTGCTTGCCGACAGCACGTTCGCGTTCGCGTGCAACAGCCACAACCGCAACACCGTCGCGCAGGGCTGTTCGATCGACTACATCGCGCCGGCCCATGCGGGCGACGTGCTGCGGGCGACGGGGACCGAGCGCAGTCGCAGCGGTCGGACCGGGGTCTACGACATCGAGGTGCGCGATCAGCACGGCAGGATGATCGCCCTGTTTCGCGGCAAGAGCTATCGGATCGACGGGCACGTCGTCGACGAGCCGCCGGCGGAGTGACGCCGGCGGAGTGACGCCGGCCACAGCGAGGAGAACACCCATGCCGGTCAAGTCACCGCGTCCGGGCGATCTCGAACCGATCGAGACCGCGAGCCGTGACGAGCTCGAGGCGCTGCAGATATCGCGCCTGCAATGGTCGCTGCGCCACGCCTACGACAACGTAGCGCATTACCGGCGGGCGTTCGACCGGGCGGGCGCGCACCCGACGGACTGCCGCGAGCTCGCCGACCTGGCGAAATTCCCTTTCACCGTCAAATCGGACCTGCGCGATCACTATCCGTTCGGCATGCTCGCGGTGCCGCGCGAGCGCGTAGCGCGCATCCACGCGTCGTCGGGGACGACGGGCAAGCCCACGGTCGTCGGGTATACGAAGACCGATATCGACACCTGGGCGAGCGCGATGGCCCGCTCGATCCGGGCAGCCGGCGGCCGCCCCGGTGACATCGTGCACGTCGCCTACGGCTACGGACTGTTCACCGGGGGGCTCGGTGCGCACTACGGGGCCGAGAAGCTCGGCTGCACGGTGATCCCGATGTCGGGCGGCCAGACCGAGAAGCAGGTGCAGCTGATCAACGACTTCCGTCCCGACATCATCATGGTGACGCCGTCCTACATGCTGGCGATCGTCGAGGAGATGCAGCGCCAGGGCCTCGATCCGCGCGCGAGCTCGCTGTCGGTCGGCATTTTCGGCGCCGAGCCCTGGACACCGACGATGCGCGCCAAGATCGAGACCCTCGTGGGCATGGATGCGATCGACATCTACGGGCTGTCCGAGGTGATCGGGCCCGGCGTCGCGCAGGAATGCGTCGAGACCAAGGACGGGCTCACCGTCTGGGAGGATCATTTCTACCCGGAGGTCATCGAC
>DAHUXO010000020.1 GCA_027307095.1 Betaproteobacteria bacterium
CGGATATTCGTAAGGGGCGAGGTGGCGCCGCACGTGCTGCGCCAGGTCTTCCTCGAGTGCCGCACTGGGGGCGTGGCCCGGCGCGAGCACGATGAACGCCTTGACGATGTTGCCGCGCGTCTCGTCGGGCGAGGGAACCACGGCGGCATTGGCGACGGCTGGGTGCCGGACGAGGCAATTCTCGATCTCGGAGGGTCCGATCCGGTAGCCGGCGGCCTTGAACATGTCGTCGGCGCGGCCCTGATACCAGAGGTAGCCGTCCTCGTCCATGGTGGCGACGTCGCCGGTGCGGCACCAGTCGCCGGTGAACTTGCCGCGGGTGCCCTCCGGATCGCCCGCAAATTCGAGGAAGAACACGGGGTCGGAAGTCCCATCGGGTGCGATCCGGTGCACGGCGACCTCGCCCGGCTCGCCGCGCGGCACTTCGCCGCCGGCGTCGTCGATCAGCGTGATCCGGTGTCCCGGATACGGTCGACCCATCGAGCCCGGCTTCGCCGGCCACAGCAGATGCGAGTTGCCGACGATGTAATTCATCTCGGTCTGCCCGAACATCTCGTTGATCGTGACGCCCAGCGCTTCGCGCGCCCATTCGAACACCGTCGTGCCGACGGCCTCGCCCGCGCTCATCACGCTGCGCAGTTCGATGTCGAACACGTCGCGCGGCCGCGGGTACGCCTTCATCATCAGCTTCAGCGCGGTCGGGAACAGGAAGGTGTTGCGGATCTGGTAGCGCTCGATCAGGCGAAATGCGCGCTCGGGATCGAAGCGGCCTCGATAGCCGACGATCGGCTGGCCGAAATACAGCGCCGGCAACAGCGCGTCCATCAAGCCGCCGGTCCACGCCCAGTCCGCCGGCGACCAGAACAGGTCGCCTTGCCGCGGGTAGCCGTCGTGCGAATGGATGAAGCCCGGAAGATTGCCGAGCAGGCAGGACTGCGGCATCAGCGCGCCCTTGGGCGGGCCGGTCGTGCCGCTGGTGTAGATCAAAAGCGCCGGATCGGTCGCGCGCGTCGCGACCGGCGTGAACCCCCTCGATGCCCCGCCGGTGAAATCCTCCCATGCGATCACGCGGTCCGCGCGCGCACCGGCGACGCCGATCACGTGCGCGAGCGCGGGGCAGCGATCGCGGATCGGGACCAGGTTCGGCAGCGATTGCGGATCGACGATCGCGATTTTCGCGCCGCTGTTCTGCAGCCTGAATTCGAGCGCCTCCGGCCCGAACAGGAACGACAGCGGAACCGTGACCGCGCCGAGCTGGCAGCCGGCAAGGTGGCTGACGATGGTCTCGGGGCGTTGCGGAAGGATCAGCGCGATGCGGTCGCCGCGAGCAATGCCCGCGGCGCGCAATGCATTCGAAAGCCGGTCGGCCTGCTGCTGGAGATCCCAGAAGGTGAACGACGCGCGCGCGCCATTCTCGTCTTCCCAGTAGAGCGCGAAGCGCGCGCGGTCGCCGGCCCAGCGCCCGCAGCAGGCATGCGCGATGTTGAAATCCGCCGGGACGTTCCAGCGCCAGGCCGCGTGGATTTCGGCGTAACGATCGACGGGCATCCTGCCGTTTCCAGGGCGCGCGGACAAGCCCGCGCGGAAGCCGATGACGGCCGGATCATACCGCGGAGGAGGCGTCAGCGCGGGGTGCCGCGGGGGCGCGCGTTCGGGGGTCGAGCGGCTCGATCGCGGCCCACACCCAGTCGGGCTGGTGCTCGACGAGTCGCCCGAAGCGGATCGAGTACTCGGCGCTCGCCGTCGTCAGCAGATAGCGCTTCGCGGGGTGATACTCGATCGCGGGGACGATCAGCGACTGCACGACCGGCTCGCCCTCGCGGGCCTGCAGCGCGAGCAGCAGCGCGCTGAAGTTGCGGCCGTTGATCGTCGTGCCTTCGCCGTCGATCGAGTACGGATTGGCGCCGCGCTTGTGCTGCTCGGTCAGGCTCACGGTGGCGATCGTGTTCGCGATGACCTGGGTGCCGATTTCGGCGCGATCGGCGGACGTGCGCTTCATGCGCCGGATGATCCCCAGCGTCCAGCGCGGCTGGCCATGGGGGTGCAGCGCAAGCAGCGTGCCGAGCGTCACGGCATTCGCCACCTGGATCGGGGCGACCAGCTTGAAGCCGGTCAGCGAGGCGTCCTTCATCTCCCAGGGGCCGCCGGGCGCGGCGTGCGCGCCGATCCGTCGCCGCAGCAGTTCGCGCTGCCGCCCCGGCTCGTCGCGGATGCGTCCGAACACCGCGATGTCCAGCGTGCTGCCATAGGTGTCGCCGCCGGTTTCCGCGTGCAGGATCGGCTGCTGGGCCTCGGCCTTGAAGAATGCCGCGATCTTCTGGAAGCCGACGATCGCGTCGACGTTGCCGGTCGCGGGAACGCGTTCCCCGCGGCGCGGGATCGGCCGGTATTCAGGGTCGACCTGCGCGGCGAGCTTGGTGAACATCGCGAGCTGCTCGGAGCGACGCGGGGTGCGGTTCGAGAGCGGCTGGCCCTTGATCTTCTGCTCGAGCACGATGACGTGCTGGACCATCACGGCGTGCAGCGGTCGCGTGTCGAGGAACAGCACGCGGCTCTCCAGCGGTCCCGGCCGGCGTCGGCGCAGGCCCTCGCGTCCCGCGAGGTCGACGAAGAACGCGTAGGGTGCCGATGGCTCGAGCGTCAGGCGCAACGGTGCGCACCAGTCGTCGAGCTCGCTCCAGATGTATTCGACCTGCCGAGCCGTCAGGCTGCCGGGGTTCATCAGCTGCAGCACCAGTGCGCGAAGATACTGGTGCTCGATGGTCGTGGTTTCGTCGTCCGGCGTGAGGGCGACCGGCTGGCGCTCGATCTGGCGCGAGGATGCGAGCGTCATCAGGCCGTGCAGCTCGGCCCACTTCGCCGGTATCCACTGCTCGTGACGATAGAGCCGGACGCGCGCGTCGAGCGCGAGGTGCACGAGCTGCCGGCACACGATCTCGGGAAGGAGCTCCTGCCAGCGCGAGCTCTGCGGATGCTCGGCGATCTCCCGCGCGAAAGATTGGTAGATGCGCAGGAAGGCCTGCGACAGCCCGAACAGCGCGGACCACAGCTGGTTCTCGATGCGCGAGCTGCGCGTCGCGTGCTCCAGGTACTGGTCGATCAGCGCCTGGCGCCGCGGAGCCGTCTGCGCGTCGACGTGGAACACCGCCTGCAGCCGGCTGGGCGTGCGCGGGACCGAGCTTCCCGCTGCGTGCTCGAGCTCGGCGGCCAGGTCTGCATGGACCGCAAGCGAGTCGGTCGGCGAAAGCGTCGACAGCCAGCGCTCCGCGTTCCGGGCGTCCGCGAGGGGGTCCCTGGTCGATTTCCAGAATCCGAACATCTTCGGTCGTTTAGCGTCAGTGGCGCGGCTTGGAGGGTGACCGTAGCCCAGGTTCGGACTTCACCCACCGGAGGCTGCCGGTCGGTCCCGATGTGCGGCAATTTGCCTCGGGCAGATCACTGCAAGATTCGGACCCGGAGCCCGACCGCCGGCATCGGCGCCGAGGAGGGCGACTCAGGAGCTTGGCACGCATCGTGCATGACGACGTTCCGTGGAGCACAAGGCGCGGAATTCACGTTGAAGGCCGCCGGCAATTTGCCACCTCCGGATGACACTGTGCCTGTGCAGGACAAACTGTACAGGCGAACAATGCGATCGCAAGGGAATAATCGACATGGGAATCCTCATCGAGGCGCCGTCGCGACGCCAGGACGCCGCGGGCATGCCCGCCAATGCGCCAGCGGTCGCCAGCGCCGGTGAGCCGGCCGGCGCGTTGCATATCCGCGAGGTCGTGCGCATCACGGGCCTGCGCCGCGAGCAGCTGTACATGTGGCAGCGCCGCTACGGCTTCCCATCTCCGCTGCGCGATGCCTTCGGAGACCGCGTCTATCCGGCCGACCAGGTCGCGCGCCTCAAGCTGATCAAGCAGCTGCTGTCCGAAGGCTGGCGCGCGGGCGCCGTGGTGCCCCTGACCGATTCCGCCCTACAGTCGATGGTCGGACTGGCCGTGGCCGATCCGGCGCCCCTGGCGCCGGAGATATCGAACGCGGTGCGCCTGCTGGGCGAGCACCGGATCGGCGAGCTGCAGAACCATCTTTCCAAGCTGCTCGTCGGCCAGGGGCTGCGCAAGTTCCTCGAGCAGACGCTTATTCCGCTGAACGAGGCCGTGCACGAGCGGGTCGTGCGCGGCGAGATGCAGACGTTCCAGGAGCTTCGCTTCTGCGACCTCGCGCAGCGCCTGCTGCGCGACGTGACCCGGCTGGTGCGCCCGACCCGGGATTCGCGGCATATCCTGCTGGCGACGCCGCCCAACGATCCCAATCAGCTCGGGCTCGCGATCCTCGAACTGTTGCTGTTCACCGAGGGCATCAACTGCCTCACGCTGGGCACCGGGGTTCCCGCACAGGAAATCGCGGGCGCGGCCGATGCCTATCATGCAGCGCTGGTGGTGCTGCTGTTCGATCGCGGGATCTCGGGCAAGATCGCGGGCCAGGAGATTCGCTCGCTGCGTCGCGCCCTGGTCCCCGAGATTCCGCTGCTGGTGAGCGGACGCGCAGTGAACCTGCTCGCCAAGGCGATCGACCACGTCGAGGTGGCGGCGGATTTCAACAAGGTGATGGGGACGTTGCGCGCGCAGGGCGTGCTGCCGTCGGCACCGCTGGCGCGGGTGCCGGACTTGCCCGGGCGTACGCAGCAGGCGTAGATTCGGGTGCGTGGACACGCGCGCCCCGACCTCCGGCTTCGACTTCCCGAGCTCGACCCCCGCGAGCCCCACCGGTCACGCCGGCGGCCGCCGGGCGTTGCGGTATGTCCTCGCGTGGCTGACCGCTGCCGCGCTGCTGTGGCTGATCTTCGCGGCCTACGGCCAGCCCGAGTTCATACTCGACGTCGCGAACCTGCGGCTCTGCTGACGGTCAGGGCTCGGCGAGGAAATCCTCGAGCTTGCGCCGATCGCGCTTGGTCGGCCGGCCCGGTGCGTCGGAGGCATTCGAGCCCGCTGCCTTGCGCGCAGCGAGTTTGCGCTCGCGCTCGGCGACGCTTTCGGGCAATTCCCGGTACATCGATGCGGCGATCGTGGCCGAGGCGCGCCGGTCCTGCACCTCGAGCACCTCGACCTGCCAGGCGAGTTCCTGCCAGCGGACGCTGACCTGCATTCCTGCCTGGACCGCGTGTGCGGGCTTGACCCGATCGCCATCGATGCGCGCCTGGCCAGCCTCGATCGCCTGCGCGGCGAGGCTGCGCGTCCGATAGAAGCGCGCCGCCCACAGCCATTTGTCGAAACGCACGCGCGCGGCATCCGACGCGGCGGGGCCCGCGCGCTTCATCGCTGCGGCGTCAGGTCGACGCAGGCGCGCATCCACGCCGCGACCGCGGTGGCCTCGGCGTAGCCCTCGCCCTCGAGCGCCGTCACGACGCGCTCGCGATCGCCGGCCGGCCGGTTCTGCGAAAGCTTGAACTTCGCCTCGATGTGCCGGATGCGCAGGCGGAACGCGACGATTGCCCCGACCAGTGCATCACGCTCACGCTCGGCCATCGCGAAGCTCCAGGGCTTCGCGCGCGTCGACTCGAAGCGGTCGACCAGCGCGTCGAGGATGCTCCGTGCCTCGACCGGATCGTCGATAACCTGC
>DAHUXO010000058.1 GCA_027307095.1 Betaproteobacteria bacterium
CGCACGACTACGAGGCGTTCGCCGAAGGCTTCGGGTTCGAGGAGACCGCCGACCAGAAGGCGGCGATCGAGGCGGTCATCGCCGACCTCACGTCGGGGCAGCCGATGGACCGGCTGGTCTGCGGCGACGTCGGCTTCGGAAAGACCGAAGTCGCGCTGCGCGCGGCGTTCATCGCGCTCGCCGACGGCAGGCAGGTCGCCGTGCTGGTGCCGACGACGCTGCTGGCCGAGCAGCATTTCCAGGTGTTCTCGGACCGCTTCGCCGACTGGCCGGTCAAGCTCGCCGAGCTATCGCGCTTCCGCTCGGGCAAGGAGGTCAGGGCCGTGCTCGACGGGCTCGCCGCCGGGAGCGTCGACCTCGTCATCGGCACCCACAAGCTGATCCAGCCCGACGTCAAGTTCAAGGATCTGGGGCTCGTCATTATCGACGAGGAGCATCGCTTCGGCGTTCGCCAGAAGGAGCAGTTGAAGCGCCTGCGCGCCGAGGTCGACGTGTTGACGCTGACGGCTACCCCCATTCCGCGCACCCTCGCGATGTCGCTCGAGGGCATCCGCGACTTCTCGGTCATCGCCACCGCGCCACAGCGCCGGCTCGCGATCAAGACCTTCGTCGCCACGTTCTCGACCGGCATCATCCGCGAAGCGGCGCTGCGCGAGCTGAAGCGCGGCGGCCAGATCTACTTCCTGCACAACGACATCGACACGATCCGCACGACGGCCGAGCGACTCGCGGCGCTCATTCCCGAGGCGCGCATCGCGGTGGCGCACGGGCAGCTGGCCGAGCGCGAGCTCGAGCACGTGATGCGCGATTTCTACGCGCAGCGGGTCAACCTGCTCGTGTGCTCGACGATCATCGAGACCGGCATCGACGTGCCGACCGCCAACACGATCATCATCGACCGCGCCGACCGCTTCGGCCTCGCACAGCTGCACCAGCTCCGCGGTCGCGTCGGGCGCTCGCATCACCAGGCCTACGCCTACCTGCTGACACCCCCGCAGGAGGCGCTCTCCGCCCAGGCGAAGAAGCGCCTCGAGGCGATCCAGATGATGGAGGACCTGGGCTCGGGGTTCTTCCTGGCGATGCACGACCTCGAGATCCGCGGTGCGGGCGAGGTGCTGGGCGACGAGCAATCGGGCGAGATGCAGCAGATCGGCTTCCAGCTCTACGCCGACATGCTGAAGGCCGCGGTCGCGGCCCTCCGGTCGGGCCGCGAGCCCGACCTCTCGCAACCCCTGGGCGTCACGACCGAGATCAACCTGCACGTCGCGGCGCGGCTGCCGCAGGAGTATTGCAGTGACGTCCACGAGCGCCTGGTCCTGTACAAGCGCCTAGCGAGCTGCGAATCGGCCGTCGAGCTCGACCTGCTGCGCGAGGAGCTCGTCGATCGCTTCGGTCCCACGCCCGAGCCCGCGCAGGCGCTCGTCGCCTGCCACCGGCTGCGACTGGCTGCGCGCCCGCTCGGGGTCGTCAAGGTCGACGCCGGGCCCGAGCGGACGACCCTGCAGTTCGTGAAAGAGCCGCCGTTCGACACCGGCAAGCTGATCCTGCTGATCCAGAAGGACGGCCGCATCCGCTTCGCCGGGCCCGACCGGATCCGGATCGAGCGCGCGGCACCCGCGCTGTCCGATCGCGTGGCGCTGGTCCGCGAATTCCTCGCGCGGCTCGATTGAAGGCGTCGACAGCGCCCGCCGGGCGCAGGTCCGGCGACGGCCCGATTCCATGAGCGTCGCCCTGCCACCCCAGGTTCACGTGTTCGTCCGCGACTGGCTGTCGGCGAACAACGTCGTGCTAAAGGGCCGCGACGGCTGCGTCGTCGTCGACTCGGGATACGTCAAACATGCGCCGCTGACGCTGGCGCTGGTCGCATCGCGGATGGGCCTGGACGGCAAGCCGCTGTCGAAGCTCGTCAATACCCACTGCCATTCAGACCACATGGGCGGCAATGCGGCACTGAAGCGCGCCTACGCGTGCCCGATCGCGGTCCCGGCCGGCGAGGCGCTTGCCATCTCCGCATGGGACGAGCGCGCGCTGCTCCTCGCCTATGCCGGCCAGCGTGCCGACCGCTTCGCCGCCGACGAGGCGCTGCAGGCGGGCGCGACCCATCGATGGGGCGATCTCGAATGGCGCTCGATTGCCGCGCCGGGTCACGACATGGGCGCGCTGGTGTTCTACAACGCCGAGCACCGGATCCTGATCTCCGGCGATGCGCTGTGGGAAAACGGCTACGGGCTGGTGATGCCTGCGGAGTTCGACGCGGCGGCGCTGCCGGCGACGCGCGCGACGCTCGAAACGCTCGCCGAGCTCGACGTGCGCTGCGTCATCCCCGGTCACGGCGAGCCTTTCGGCGATTTCGATGGGGCGATCGAACGCGCATTGCGCCGCACCGCCGCCTTCGAGGCCGATCCGCTGCGGATGGCGAGCCACGCCCTCAAGGTGATCCTGGTCTTCTCGCTGCTCGATCGCGAGCGCATCGCACTCGCGCGGCTGCCCGAGCACGTCGCGCAGGTGGGCATCTTCCGCGAGTTCAACGCCCGGTATTTCAGGCTGTCGCCGGAAGCCCTCGCCGAGCGACTGGTGAACGATCTCGTGAAAGTCGGCGCCGTACGGCGCAGCGATGGCTTTCTGGTGCCGGCGTAGAGCATTCGGCCCAGCGACGGCTTCCCGCCGGCGCGTTTACTCGCGGTAGGCCTCGAACGGAATCTCGAGCTTCACGTCGTCGGCCGGCGCGACGGGCAGGTTCGCCGTCATGCCCCATTCGGAGCGCTTGATCGTCGCCGTCGCGTCGCCGCCGCACATCGGACGCTTGCTGAACGGTTGCGGACCGCAGCCGAAGTCGGTGACCGTGAGCTTCACCGGCCGCGTGACGCCCAGCATCGTCAATGCGCCGTCGACGCCGACGACACGGTCGCCGTCGAAGATCACGTCCGACGACTTGTACGTGATCGTCGGATACTTCTCGACGTCGAAGAACCGCGGACCCTTGACGATCGCGTCGAGCCTCGTGTCGTGGGTCCTGACCGATGCGGCATCGATCGTGACATCGACGCTGCCTTTCCTGGCCACCCGGTCGAGGATGACCGTTCCCGATGCCTTCTGGAAGCTTCCATATTGCGTCGAGAAGCCGAGATGCCGGGTCTCGAAGCCGGGCTGCGAATGGACGGTGTCCAGCACGTAGCGCTCCTCGGCGGCCGCGGGAACGGCGAGGAGAGCGGGTAGGGCCGCCAGCGACGCGACAGCGATAGTGCGGGCGTTCATGATCGGTTCTCCTGTGATTGGGCGCAGCCGGCCCGGGTGGCGCACCTTGGGGTCGGCCACGTCATGGTTCCAGGTCGCGGGATACGGCGTCGACCCGTCATGCCGCCGGTGGAAGGACCATCCGGATCCTGACGACGACGTTGTTGGCCACCGTGCCGG
>DAHUXO010000278.1 GCA_027307095.1 Betaproteobacteria bacterium
TCGGTCTCGCCTGCGACGCGCGCCATCTGCGTGTGCATGTCGATGCAGTAGGCGCAGCCGTTGATCTGGGAAACCCGGGTCTTGACGAGCTCGAGCAGCCTGGCTTCGAGCCCGCTCCGGTGGAGGTAGTTTTCCAGCGCGCGCAATGCTGCGTGGGCACCTGGTGCGGCGGTGGTGTAGTCGATTCGCGGTTGCATGGTTTCTCGCTCGTGCTGCTCGCGTGGTGCCGGCCGACCCGCACAATCTGAGCGATCGCCGCTCGCTCTGCTCGCTTGACCTTCGCTGCCGCTCAGGTTAGCGAACGCCGAAATCGTCCGAGTCAGGAGCGGTGCTCCCCGACTCGGACGATTTTCATCGTGTTGGTGCCGCCGGACTTGCCCATCGGCTCGCCGACCGTGAGGACGATCAGGTCACCCTCCTGGACGTGGGAGCGCGCGAGCAGCAGGTCCTCGGCCGCGCGCAGCACCTCGTCGCGGCCGCCGGTCTGCTCGAGGTAGAGCGAGGTGACGTTGCGCATCAGGGCCATCCTGCGCTGGGTCTCGACCTTGGGGGTCAGCGCGAAGATCGGGCAGCCGGGGTTGTGGCGGGAAATCCACAGCGGCGTCGAACCGGTGTCGGTCAGCGACGCGATGGCCTTGACCTTGAGGTGGAACGCGGTGAACAGCGTCGCCATCGCGATCGATTGGTCGATGCGGGTGAATGTGCGGTTCAGGAAGTCGCGATCGAGCTCGACCGGGTCGAATTTCTCGGCCTCGACGCAGACCTGCGCCATCGTCTCGACCGTTTCGACCGGGAAGCGGCCCGCGGCGGTCTCGGCCGAAAGCATCACGGCGTCGGTGCCGTCGAGCACCGCGTTGGCGACGTCCGACACCTCGGCGCGCGTGGGCACCGGATTGTGGATCATCGACTCCATCATCTGCGTCGCGGTGATCGTCAGCTTGTTGCGCTCGCGCGCCATCCGCAGCATGCGCTTCTGCAGCCCCGGGACCGCCGCATTGCCGACCTCGATCGCGAGGTCGCCGCGCGCGACCATGATGCCGTCCGACGCCTCGATGATCTCCTCGAGGGCCGGGATCGCCTCGGCGCGCTCGATCTTGGCGATCAGCAAGGCGCGCCCGCCGGCTGCGCGCATCAGCTGGCGCGCCATATGCATGTCTTCCTCGCTCTTGGGAAACGACACCGCGAGATAGTCCGCCTCGAGCTGCGCGGCGATCTGGATGTCGGCGATGTCCTTGGGCGCCAGCGCCGGCGCGGTGAGCCCGCCGCCCAGGCGGTTGATGCCCTTGTTGTTGGACAGCTTCCCGCCGACGACCACCCGCGTGACGACCCTCGGGCCCTCGACCGCCTCGACCGCGAGGCGGATCAGGCCATCGTCGAGCAGCAGGATCGCGCCGGGACCGACATCATGAACGAGCTCGCGATAGTCGAGGCCGACGCACGTGGCGTCGCCGACCTCGCACTCGGCGTCGAGCACGAAGCGCGCACCCGCGACCAGATCGACCTTGCCTTCCGCGAACTTTCCGATGCGGATCTTTGGGCCCTGCAGGTCGGCCATTACTGCAACCTCGCGGCCTTCGGCGCGCGCGGCCTCGCGCACCAGGCGCGCTCGTTCGACGTGGTCCTCGGCGCGTCCGTGCGAGAAATTGAGGCGCACGACGTCCACGCCCGCGGCGAGCATGCGCCGCAGCACGTCGGGCTCGCTGCACGCGGGGCCGAGGGTGGCGACAATCCGCGTCGAGCGCGGCATGTCAGCCTGCCGCTCGCTGTTCGAGGATCGCGACCGCGGGTAGCGTCTTGCCTTCGAGGAACTCGAGGAACGCCCCGCCTGCGGTCGAGATGTAGCCGATGCGCTCGGCTACCCCGAATTTGTTGATGGCGGCGATCGTGTCGCCGCCGCCGGCGATCGAGAATGCGTGGGACGCGGCGATCGCGGTCGCCAGAGTACGCGTGCCGGCGGCGAAGGCGTCGAACTCGAATACCCCGACGGGTCCGTTCCAGACGATCGTCCCGGCCCCCGCGATGATCTTCGCCAGCGCTTCCGCGGTGCGTGGGCCGATGTCGAGGATCAGGTCGTCGTCGGCGACGTCGGCGGCGGCCTTGACCGACGCCCTCGCGTCGGCGGTGAAGGTCTTGGCGCAGACTACGTCGATCGTGACCGGGACCTTGCCGGGGAACTGCGCGACGATCGCCCGTGCTTCGCCGGCGAGATCGGGCTCGGCCAGCGATTTGCCGATGCGCCCGCCAGCGGCGAGGATGAGGTGTTGGCGATGCCTCCGCCGACGATCAGCGTGTCGACCCTCTCGGCGAGCGCCCGCAGGATGGTCAGCTTGGTGGAGACCTTGGATCCCGCCACGATCGCGACCAGTGGCCGCGCCGGTGCCGCGAGCGCCCGCGTCAGCGCATCGAGCTCCGCCGCCATCAGCGGGCCCGCGCAGGCGATCGGCGCATGGCGGGCGATGCCGTGCGTCGTCGCCTCGGCGCGGTGCGCCGTGCCGAAAGCGTCGTTGACGTAGACGTCGCAGAGCGTCGCCATCCTCCGCGCGAGCGCGTCGTCGTCCTTCTTCTCCCCCTTGTTGATCCTGCAGTTCTCGAGCAGGACGAGGTCGCCTGGTGCGAGCGCTTCGTGCCATGCGCCGCCGTCAACCCAGTCGCGAACCAGCGGCACGTCGCGGCCGAGGAGTTCCCCCAGCCGCTTCGCGATCGGCGCGAGCGAATCATCCGCCTTCCATTCCCCTTCGGTCGGCCGGCCGAGGTGCGAGGTGACCATGACGGCCGCCCCGCGCGCGAGCGCATCGCGTATGCCCGGCAGCGACGCGCGGATGCGCGTGTCGTCGGTGATCGCGCCGGCATCGTCCTGCGGGACGTTCAGGTCGGCGCGCACGAGCACGCGCTTGCCGCGCACGTCGATGTCTGAGAGACGCCTGAAGCTCATCGCGTCACTTCGCCGCCATCAGCGCGACGGTCGCGTCGAGCATCCGGTTGCTGAAGCCCCATTCGTTGTCGTACCAGCTCGATACCTTGACCAGCCGGTCCGATACCTTGGTCAGCGTGGCATCGAACGTCGACGACGCGGGATCGTGGTTGAAGTCAACGGAGACCAGCGGCGCCGTGTTGTAGCGCAGGATGCCGCCGGAGAGGGGGCCGGATTCCGATGCCGACTTCATGACCGCATTGACCTCGTCGACGCTGGTGTCGCGCTTGGCGATGAACGACAGGTCAACGATCGACACGTTGATCGTCGGCACGCGGATCGCGTAGCCGTCGAGCTTGCCGTTCCGCTCGGGCAGCACCAGTCCGACCGCCGCGGCGGCCCCGGTCTTGGTCGGGATCATGCTCATCGTCGCCGAGCGGGCACGGCGCAGGTCTTCGTGGTAGACGTCGGTCAGCACCTGGTCGTTGGTGTAGCTGTGCACCGTGGTCATCAGGCCGTTCTCGATGCCGATCTTCTGGTGCAGCGGCATCACCAGCGGGGCGAGGCAGTTGGTCGTGCACGATGCGTTCGAGATCACCGTGTGCGACGCCTTCAGGCTCTGGTGGTTGACCCCGTAGACGATCGTCGCATCGACGTCCTTGCCGCCCGGCGCCGAGATGATGACCTTCTTCGCACCGCCGGCGAGGTGCGCCGACGCCTTGGCCTTGGCGGTGAAGAACCCCGTGCACTCGAGGACGACGTCGACGCCGAGCGAGCCCCACGGAAGTTGCGCCGGGTCGCGCTGCGCGAACACGCGGATGCGGTCGCCATCGACGACCATCGAGTCGCCGTCCACGGCAACGCTGCCCGGGAATTTGCCGTGCACGGTGTCGTATCGCGTCAGATGCGCGTTGGTTTCGGGGCTGCCGAGGTCGTTGATCGCGACGATCGCGATGTCGTGCTTCTTGCCGTCCTCGTAATGCGCTCGCAGTATGTTGCGGCCGATGCGACCGTAACCGTTGATGGCGACTTTGATGGTCATGGGTCTTCTCCGGAGGTGGTGAAGTCGTGGTTGGGGATCGGGATCGGGAATGTCCGTCCGTGCGCTTCCGTCGTCGGCGCGTCAGTGGCGTATCGGGTCAGGGGTCGGCGTTCCGCAGGCCGCGACCAGCGCATCGATGCGGCGAAAACCGTAGGCGACCTCGACCAGGTCCATGCCGTCCCACTGGAACGGCTGTTCGACCAGCAACTCGCCGCCGAGGCCCTCGTAGAAACCGCGGCCGATCTTGTTGCCGGCGATCACCCAGACGATGAGCCCGGTCGCGCCGTGGGCGCGCTGCGCCTGCGCGACTTCGCGCACCAGGCGCCGCCCGACTCCAGCGCGCTGGAACGCGCCGCGGACGTAGACGGCGGTCAACTCGGCATCGAGATCGAAGCGCGGCTCGCGCAGCATGTTGGCCGCCGCGAAGCCGATCACCTCGCCGTCGCTTTCGGCGACCAGGACGCTGGCCGTGTTCGGGCCGGCGGTGAGGACGCGCTCCCAGATCGCCGCGCTTTCCTCGTCCTTCATCCCGGCCAGGTAGGCATCGGGAATGAGGCCCCGGTAGGTCGCGCGCCAACTGTCGATCCGGACCCGCGCGATCGCCGCCGCGTCACGGACGTTCGCCGGACGGATCGTGACGGTCATGGATGTGCGCTGCGGGCGACGGCCTGCCGCACGACGCCGGCGACGTGGTCGACGGTGAATCCGAAGTGCTCGAACAGCACGCCTGCGGGCGCCGATTCGCCGTAGCGGTCGATGCCGACGACTGCTGCGCCGGCATCGTCGGCGGCGCCGACGTAGCGGTGCCATCCGCCGGTCGACCCTGCTTCGACGGCGATGCGGGCGACCCCGGGCGGTAGGACACTGCGCCGCCAGGCAGCGTCCTGGCGGTCGAAGAGCTGCGTGCAAGGCATCGACACGACGCGCACGCCGATGCCTTCGGTGGCCAGGCGGTCGCGCGCAGCGAGGGCGAGCGGGACCTCCGATCCGGTGGCGATGATCACCGCGCGACGCTCGGTTGCGCCGGCGCCGAATTCGGCCAGCACGTAGCCGCCGCGCCGGATCGCGGCGATCGCGGCGTCGTCACGCGCGGCGAAAGCGACGTTCTGCCGCGAGAAAATCATCGCGGTGGGACCATCGCGCCGCTCGAGCGCCATCGACCAGGCCACTGCAGTCTCGACGGTGTCGCAGGGACGCCAGACGTCGAGTTGCGGGATCAGGCGCAGGCTCGCTGCATGCTCGATCGACTGGTGCGTCGGACCGTCCTCGCCCAGTCCGATCGAATCGTGGGTGAACACGTAGATCGTCCCCGCCTTCATCAGTGCCGCCATCCGGATGGCGTTGCGCATGTAGTCGGAGAACGTCAGGAACGTCCCGGCGTAGGGAACGAAGCCGCGATGCAGCGCGACGCCGTTGGCGATGGCCGCCATCGCGAACTCCCGCACGCCGTAGTTGACGTAATTGCCGGTGTGCGATGCCGTCACCGCGACGCTGCCCGACCAGTTCGTGAACACCGACCCGGTCAGGTCCGCGGCCCCGCCAAGCATCTCGGGCAGGACGGCGGCGAAGGCCTCGATCGCCTGCTGCGACGCCTTGCGAGTGGCGATCGTCGCGGCCTCGGCGGCCTGGGCGCGGACCAGCGCGTCGCCGGCGGTGGCAAAGGCGTCGGGCAGCCTGTCTTCCATGCGCCGCGTGAACTCCGCGGCGAGCTCGGGATTCTCTGCGGCATAGCGCGCAAAACGGTCCGACCAATCGCCCTCGGCGGCAGCGCCGCGCGCACGCGCGTTCCACGCGGCGTAGATCGCCTGCGGGACTTCGAACGGCGGGTGGCTCCAGCCGATCGCTGCGCGCGTCGCGGCGACTTCGCGCTCGCCCAACGCCGATCCGTGCGAATCGGCGCTGCCGGCCTTGCCGGGCGATCCCTTGCCGATGGTGGTCTTGCAGCAGATCAGCGTCGGCCGCTCGTGCTGTGCCTTCGCTTTCGCGATCGCGGCACTGACCGCCTCGATGTCGTGGCCATCGACCTGCGCGATGACGTTCCACCCGTAGGCTTCGAAACGGCGCGGCGTATCGTCGGTGAACCAGCCCTGCGTCGAGCCGTCGATCGAGATGCCGTTGTCGTCGTAGAGGACGATGAGCTTGCCGAGGCGCAGCGTGCCCGCGAGCGAGCAGGCCTCGTGCGAGATTCCTTCCATCAGGCAGCCGTCGCCGACGAACGCCCAGGTGCGATGGTCGACGATCGTGTGCCCGGTTCGGTTGAAAGCATCGGCGAGCAGCCGCTCGGCGAGCGCCATTCCGACCGCGTTGGCCAGCCCCTGTCCCAGCGGGCCGGTGGTCGTCTCAACGCCGGGCGTGGCCCCGACCTCGGGATGGCCCGGTGTCTTCGAATGGAGCTGCCGGAACCTGCGCAGCTCCGACATCGGCAGGTCGTAACCCGACAGATGCAGGAGTGCGTACTGCAGCATCGATCCATGCCCGTTCGATACGACGAACCGGTCGCGGTCGGCCCAGTGCGGATTGGCCGGGTTGTGCTTCAGGTGGCGCGTCCAGAGCGCCACGGCGACCTCGGCCATGCCCATCGGCATGCCGGGGTGGCCGGATTTGGCGGCCTCGACGGCGTCCATCGCCAGCGCCCGGATCGATTTGGCGAGATCGGCATCGCGCACCGAAGCTGCGTTCTTCTCCGTGTTTTGCAACGTTGCAGTGGTGTCGGGCATCGTGGAAGGACAGGGTGCGCGCACTCGCGGTGCCCCGGCGCCGCGAAGGAAACCGCTTGAAAACTGTGCCGAAAGTCGCATATTGTGCCATACTTATATGTTTACGCCGGCCGAGTGATATTTCCGGCCCCTCGATCGGGACCATTCTGGGAGATCGCATTGGCCAAGCTTGCTCCGGGATCCGGCACGTGCCGCGCGGGGAACAGTTCCTGGAGGGGAAATACCATGGACGGTATTCATCTGCTGGGTGAATGGTACGGATGCCCGGCCGACGTCCCGGCGTTGACGAAGGCCGAGTCGTTGCGCGAACTGTGTCTCGGCGCCGTCGCGGCATCCGGCCTGACGATCGTCGGCGATCGCTTCTACCAGTTCGAACCGCAGGGCGTCACCGGAACGGTGCTGCTCGCCGAGTCCCATCTCGCCATTCATACCTGGCCGGAAGCCGGCTTCGTCACGGTCGATGTCTACGTGTGCAACTACACGACCGACAACACGGCCAAAGCGGAGCGCGTGTTCGCCGCGCTCGAGGCGGCGCTCAAGCCCAGGCGCAAGCGCTTCCAGGCCATACACCGTGGCGGCAAGGATGACTGACGATGTCTCGCCCGGGGATTTCGCGCCGGGCGTCATGACCGAATACCTGACCGGCGACTGGGGATCGTTCATCCGCTCGACCGGGCGCCTCGAGAGCTTCCGGTCGCCGTGGCAGTCCGTCGAAGTGCACGACACCGTGCCGTTCGGCAAGCTGTTCCGGCTCGACGGCCATTTCATGACGTCGGA
>DAHUXO010000072.1 GCA_027307095.1 Betaproteobacteria bacterium
AGGCGGGCATGTTCGACTCGGGGACCACGTCCCGCGGCTCGTTCAGGTGCTGGCGGTGCCATTCGTCGCTGTAGCGTCCGCCGACCCGCGCGAGGTCGGGGCCGGTGCGCTTGCTGCCCCACAGGAATGGATGGTCGTAGACGAACTCTCCCGCCACCGAGTAGTGGCCGTAGCGCTCGGTCTCCGCGCGGAATGGGCGAATCATCTGGCTATGGCAGTTGTTGCAGCCTTCGCGGATGTAGATGTCGCGGCCGGTCAGTTGCAATGCCGTGTAGGGCTTGAGACCGGTGACGGGTTGGGTGGTCGAACGCTGGAAGAACAGCGGCACGATCTCGACCAGCCCGCCGACGCTGACGACCAGGATGACCAGGACGATCATCCACGTCAGGTTCCTCTCGATGAACTCGTGCCCCGATGCGCTTTGCGTAGCCATGATGGGTTTCAAAGCCGGTTGATGGGAGTCAGGCGTGTGCCGCCGCCGGTGCGAGCACCGGGGCTTCGAATGGCTTGGCGCCGCGCACCGTCTTCCAGACGTTCCAGGCCATGATCAGCATCCCGGAGAAGAACATCAGTCCGCCGAGCAGCCGGATGGCGTAGAACGGGAACGTCGACTTGACGCTTTCGACGAACGTGTAGGTCAGCGTGCCGTCGGGGTTGACCGCGCGCCACATCAGGCCCTGCATGACGCCCGCGATCCACATCGACGCGATGTAGAGGACGACGCCGATCGTCGCGACCCAGAAATGCAGCGTGATCAGCTTGATGCTGTGCATCTCGGTCCGGCCGAACAGCCGCGGGATCATGTAGTAGAGGCTGCCGATCGAGATCATCGCGACCCAGCCCAGCGCACCCGAGTGGACGTGTCCGATCGTCCAGTCGGTGTAATGGGACAGCGAGTTCACGGTCTTGACCGCCATCATCGGCCCTTCGAAGGTCGACATGCCGTAGAACGACAGCGAGGTGATCAGGAACTTGAGGATCGGATCGGTGCGCAGCTTGTGCCACGCCCCCGACAGCGTCATGATCCCGTTGATCATTCCGCCCCACGACGGCGCGAGCAGGATCAGCGAGAACACCATGCCCAGCGACTGCGTCCAGTCGGGCAGCGCCGTGTAGTGCAGGTGGTGCGGGCCGGCCCACATGTAGGTGAAGATCAGCGCCCAGAAGTGGACGACCGACAGCCGGTAGCTGTAGATCGGACGGCCCGCCTGCTTGGGCACGAAGTAGTACATGATCCCCAGGAAGCCCGCCGTCAGGAAGAATCCGACGGCGTTGTGCCCGTACCACCATTCCACCATCGCATCCTGGGCGCCCGAGTAGATGTAGTACGACTTCCAGAAGGTCACCGGGATCTCGGCGCTGTTGACGATGTGCAGCAGCGCCACGGTCAGGATGAAGGCGCCGAAGAACCAGTTGGCGACGTAGATGTGCGGCACCTTGCGCTTGGCGATCGTTCCGAAGAACACCACGGCGTAGGAGACCCACACCAGCGTGATCAGGATGTCGATCGGCCACTCGAGCTCGGCATATTCGTGCGAGGTGCTGTAGCCCAGGGGGAGGGTGATCGCCGCAGCGACGATCACCGCCTGCCAGCCCCAGAACGTGAACGCGGCAAGCCCGTCGAAGAACAGGCGCGTGTGGCAGGTCCGCTGGACGACGTAGTAGCTGGTGGCGAACAGCGCCGAGCCGCCGAACGCGAAGATCACGGCGTTGGTGTGCAAGGGGCGCAGGCGGCCGTACGAGAGCCAGGGAATTCCGTAGGTGAGGTCGGGGAACATCAGCTGGGTCGCGATGATCACGCCGACCAGCATCCCGACGATGCCCCAGACCACGGTCATGAGGGCGAATTGCCGCACCACCTTGTAGTTGTACGTTCCCTGCTCGGCGGCATCGCTCATCGGGACCGCAGCGGTCACGGCCTGTGCAGACATATTCTCTCCCTCGTCGGTGCCTCGGTTCAGCCGCAGGCATTGGCCTGCGTGCAGGCCCGATCGGGAGCTTACGAATGAATCGCGTCTCGACGCTTGATTTTTGTCAATTCGGCACCGGGCGGCGCGCGCGGGCGACGCGTACGAGCGGGGGCCGACGACACCGCATCAGGGTTCCGCGCGCGTCGCATCGCTGCCCGGCGGCGGATTCGCCGCGTCCGCTGCGGGCACATCGTCGTCCTGCAGAATCCTCCAGGCCGGACCCTCGAGGTCGTCGAACATGCCGCTCCTGAGCGACCACCAGAACACACCGCCGATCAGGAACACCAGCACCAGCGACAGCGGAACCAGCAGGTAGAGGATGTCCATCAAGGCCCTGCGGCGGGTGACCCGGGGAGGCCGAAGCCCGGACCTGCCACCGCGACTGCGGTGCCGGCCCTCGCGGTCGGGCGCCGTTCCCTGCGCGACGGGCCGAGCCTCAGCGCATTGAGCACCACGAGCAGCGAGCTCGCACCCATGCCGATGCCCGCGAGCCAGGGTGTCACGAGGCCGGCCGCGGCGAGCGGCAACGCGATCACGTTGTAGAGCGCTGCCCAGGCGAGATTCTGGCGCACGATGCGCCGCGCACGAGCGGCGATCCCGAACGCGTCGGAGAGCCCCTGCAGGCGCCCGGACATCAGGACGACGTCGGCAGTGGCCTGTGACAGCAGCGCGCCGCCGCCCATCGCGATCGACAGCTGGGCCTGGGCCAGCACCGGCGCGTCGTTGACGCCGTCGCCGACCATGGCGACGATGGCACCCTCGCGCTGCAGCGCGACCATGCGCGCGTGCTTGTCCTGCGGCAGCAGGCCTGCCTCATGGTGATCGACGCCGAGGCTCGCGGCGACGGCGCCGACGGCACGCGACCCATCGCCGCTCCAGATCAGGACCCGCTTGCCCGCCGCCCGCAGTTGCTGCACGACCGCCGCCGCCTCGGGTCGCAGCGAGTCGACGAGATCGATGCTCGCGATCCACGCGCCGTCGCGGCCGAGCCACACGCGCGTGGCGCCGCTTGCCGGCGGCTCGGCTTCGCCCGTCGCTCCGGCGATCTCGGCGACGAACGATTGCGTGCCGAGGCGATGGCGGGCGCCATCGATGCGGCCCTCCAGCCCGGCACCGGGTACATTGCGCACGTCGGTCGCGACCGGAAGGCTGCGCGTCGGTGCCGCATCCGTCAGGGCCTTCGCGATCGGATGCTCGGACAAGCATTCCAGCGCAGCGGCGGTGCCAAGCGCGTCGTCGCGACGGGTTCCCGACCGCGGCGACACCGCCGCGACGCCGAGGCGCCCCTCGGTCAGCGTGCCGGTCTTGTCGAACACGACGTGCGTGACGGCGGCCAGCGCCTCGACGGCGTGGCCGCGGACGACGACCACGCCGCGCCTCGACAGCATCCCCACCGCGACGGTCATGACGGTCGGCGTTGCGAGCGACAAGGCGCAGGGGCAGCTCACCACCAGAACCGCCACCGCGACCCACAGCGCACGCGACGGGTCGATGCGCATCCACGTGATCGCGCTGATCGCGGCGACCAGCAGAATGACCGCGACCAGGACGCCCGCATAGCGGTCCGCCAGACCGCCGATGTCGGGCCGCCGCATGCTGGCGCTCTCGACCAGCCGCCGAATGCCGGACACGCAGGTGTCGTCGCCCACGCGCTCGACTTCCACGACGACCGGGCTCGACCGGTTGAACGCGCCGCCGGTGACGCCGTCGCCGATGCGCTTGCGCACCGGGACACTCTCGCCGGTCAGCAGCGCTTCGTCGCATTCGGTGTCGCCCGAGACCAGCCTGCCGTCGGCGGGAAAGCTCTCGCCGGCCCGCACGAGCACCCGATCGCGCGGTTTCAGGCTCACCGCCGGGACCTCGTCGGTGTCCATGCCGCGATCGGGATCGCGCAGGCGATGGGCGCTGAGCGGCAGGGCCTTGTCCAGGTACTCGAGGCTTGCGGCGGCGCGCTGCCGCGCGCGCATCTCGAGGTAGCGCGCGGACAGCAGGAAGAAG
>DAHUXO010000088.1 GCA_027307095.1 Betaproteobacteria bacterium
TCCCAGTCGGCGACCTGGAAAGCGCGGGCGGCCACCGCGAGCAGGTCCTCGGGCAGGCGCAGGAACAGCGAGCGCAGGCCTGCGTAGCGGCAGCCGGCGGGCTCGGGCGCGGCCTCCGCTGCAGCTTCCGGCAACGTGATCGCGACGCAGTCGATTCCGCGCAGGCGGCCGAGGGAGTGGCGATTCCCCGCGAGGCCCATGCCCTCGAACTCGGCGAGCGTCGGCACCGTCGGTGCGCCTTCGTCACCGCCGACCAGCAGCTTCGCGTCGGCGAAAGCGAAGACCAGTGAATTGCCCGGCAACAGGGCAGGGGCGGCCTGCGCCGGCGCGAAGTCCGCGGGCGTATGCATCATGACGAAGGCATCCGCATGCCGGCTACGGCGCCCGGCGCATGTTCGCGTTCGCGATCATCTTGTCGACGAACGGCCTAGGCCGAGAGATCCAGCGGCAGCTTGCGCAGCCGCTTGCCCGTTGCCGTGGCCAGTGCGTTCGCAACGGCGGGCGCGATCGGCGGTACGCCGGGCTCGCCGACGCCGGTCGGCGCCTCGGTCGAGGGCACGATGTGAACCTCGATTGCCGGCATCTCGTTGATCCGCAGCACGCGGTAGTCGTCGAAGTTCGACTGCGCGACCGCGCCGTCCTTGATCGTGATCTCGCCGAACAGTGCGGCCGACAGCCCGTAGCCGATGCCCCCTTCCATCTGTGCGCGCACGACGTCGGGGTTGACCGCCAGCCCGCAATTGACCGCGCAGACGACGCGATCGACGGTGAACGACTTGTCGGCGCTGACGGTGACCTCGACGACTTGCGCGACGGCGGTGTCGAACGATTCGTGGACCGCGATTCCGCGCGCGCGCTTTGCGCCGCCCTTGCCCGGCGCGAGCGGCTGGTCCCAACCGGCCTTCTCGGCGGCGAGCTCGAGCACCGACAGGTGCTTGGGCTGTCTCGCGAGCAACGCCTTGCGGAAAGCCACCGGGTCCTTGCCGGTGATTGCCGCGAGCTCGTCGATGAACGTCTCGGTCGAATATGCCGTATGGGTCGAGCCCACCGAGCGCCACCCCTGCACCGGCACGCCGACCTGCGGAGAATGCAGGTCTACGTGGAGGTTGGCGATCGCGTAGGGCAGGCTCGCCGCGCCTTCGACCGAGGTCGGGTCGATGCCGTCCTTGATCATTCCGGCCATCGGCGTGCCGTCGAGGATCGACTGGCCGACGATCCGGTGCTGCCAGGCGACGACGTTAGCGTCGGCGTCGAGTCCCGCCTGCAGCGTGTGGTAGTACGCCGGCCGGAAATATCCGGCGTGCATGTCGTCCTCGCGGGTCCAGACGAGCTTGACCGGGATCCCCCGTTTTCCCTGCGCTGCCATGCCCTTGACGATCGCCGCGGCCTCGAGCACGTAGTCGGAATGCGGATTGGCGCGGCGCCCGAAGCTGCCGCCGGCGTAGAGCTGGTGCAGCGCGACCTGGGCAGGTTCGAGGCCGAGAGTCCTGGCGACGGCCGCCTGGTCGACGGTCTGGTACTGCTCGCCGTTCCACACCTCGGCGCCGCCGGCGTCGAAGCGGATCACGCAGTTCATCGGTTCCATCGCCGCGTGCGCGAGGTACGGGAACTCGTAGGCCGCATCGAGCTTGTGCGCGGCCCTGGCGAGCGCGCCCGCGGCATCGCCGTCGTTGCGCGCGACCATCCCCGGCGTGCCGGCGAGGCGCTTGTACTCGGCGAGGATGTCGGACGACGAATACTTGAATCCGGTGGTCTCGTCCCATTCGATCTTCAGCGCGTCGCGGCCGCGCTTGGCGTCCCAGAAGCTGTTCGCGACCACGGCGACACCGTTGGGCACCTCGACGACGAAGCGGATGCCCGGCAATCCCTCGAGGCCGCCGGCATCGATGCGCTTCACGCCGGCGCCGAAGCGTGGCGGATGCGCGACGACGGCGGTCAGCATTCCCGGCAGCTTGACGTCCTGCGTGTAGATCGCCGTGCCGGTCGATTTCGCTTTCGAGTCGCTGCGCGGAACGTGCTTGCCGATGTAGACGAAATCCTTCGGATCCTTGAGCTTCGGCGACGCGGGCACCGGCTGCCTCGACGCGGCGGTCGCAAGCTCGCCGAAGCTCGCTTTCCTGGCGCCGTGCGACACGATGCCGCCCGTCACCGCGATCGCGTCGGCGGGCACCTTCCAGCGCGCGGCCGCCGCGGCGACGAGCATCGCGCGCGCCGCCGCACCGGCCTGGCGGTACTGCTCGAACGAATTGGCCATCGAGCTCGAACCGCCGGTGCCCTGCATCGTGCCCCACTGGAGGTTGCTGTAGAGCTTCGCATCGGCGGGCGCGCCCGCGACTTTCACCTGCGACCACGCGGCGTCGAGCTCCTCGGCGACCAGCGTCGGCAGGCCGGTGTAGGTGCCCTGACCCATCTCCAGATGCTTGACGATGACCGTCACCGAACTGTCGGGTGCGATCCGCAGGAATGCGTTGGGGGCGAATTCGGGGCCGGAGGGCGCGGCCTTCGGAGCCTTTGCGGTCGCGGCCTGGACCACGTCGACGCTGAAGATGCCCAGCGTCAGGCCGCCCGCGGCCGCTGCCGTCACCTTGAGGAAAACGCGGCGGCCCGGGCTTGCGGCTGCGACCGTGGACTGCAATGAGGACTTGCGGGACGTGCGCATCGGATTCATCGCTCGCCCTTTCAGCCCAGGCTCTTGCCCGCGTCCTTGATCGCCGCGCGGATGCGGGCGTAGGTCGCGCAGCGGCAGATGTTGCCTGCCATCGCGTCGTCGATGTCGGCATCGCTCGGATGCCGGTTCTTGGTGAGCAGCGCCGCCGCCGACATCAGCTGCCCCGACTGGCAGTAGCCGCACTGGGGGACGTCGAGCTTCTCCCATGCCGCCTGCAGGGCCAGCGCTTCCCGGGTCGTCAGGCCCTCGATCGTCGTGATGTCGGTGCCGAGCCTGATCGACGACAGCGGGATCTGGCAGGAACGTGCGGGTTGCCCTTCGACCAGCACCGTGCACGCCCCGCACAGCGCCTTGCCACAGCCGTACTTGGTGCCGGTGAGATTGAGCGAATCGCGCAGGATCCACAGCAGGGGCGTGTCGCCAGGCACGCTCGCCGCGATGTCGATGCGGGTCTTGTTGACGAAGAAGATCGGCATGGGGCGCTCCGCGGAAGCATTCTCTCGATGCGAAACATTCGATTCTAGGCGATTTCGCCGGATGCCGGCAGGATCGACGTGCCGGCGCGCATCGGGATGCGCGTCGTCGGGGTTCGCCGGCGCAAGACGCTATAATGTGCGGTTGACACGAATGCGACGGGAAACATCATGGAAGCCGAACAACTGAATGCGATCGGAAACGCGATCGCGGGCCTGAAGGACCGGACCGCGCAGCTTCGGAGGTATCTTTGACTTCGATGTGAAGTCGGCGCGCCTCGCCGCAGTGGACCGCGAGCTCGAGGACCCGAAGATCTGGGACAACCCGCAGCGCGCGCAGGAGCTCGGCAAGGAGAAGAAGGAGCTCGATGGCGTCGTGCTGACGCTGACGGGGCTGCAATCGGGCCTCGACGACAGCGGCGAACTGTACGAACTGGCTCGCGCGGAAGGCGACGACGCCGCGCTGGCCTCGATCGAGGCCGACGTCGCGAAGCTCGAGCGGACGGTTGCCGGCCTCGAGTTCCGGCGGATGTTCCACAATCCGCTCGATCCCGGCAACGCATTCGTCGACATCCAGGCGGGCAGCGGCGGCACCGAGGCTCAGGACTGGGCGTCGATGCTGCTCCGGATGTACCTGCGCTACTGCGAGCGCAAGGGCTACGAGGTCGAAGTGCTCGAGGAATCGCCGGGCGAAGTCGCGGGCATCAAGAGCGCGTCGATCAAGGTCGACGGCGAATACGCCTACGGCTACCTGCGCACCGAGACCGGCGTGCACCGGCTGGTGCGCAAGAGCCCGTTCGACTCCAACGCGCGGCGCCACACGTCGTTCGCCAGCGTGTTCGTGTATCCCGAAGTCGACGAGTCGATCGAGGTCGAGATCAATCCGGCCGACCTGCGGATCGACACCTACCGTGCGTCGGGGGCGGGCGGCCAGCACATCAACAAGACCGATTCGGCGGTGCGCATCACCCATCTGCCGACCAACATCGTCGTGCAGTGCCAGAGCGACCGCTCGCAGCATCGCAACCGCGCCGAGGCGTTCTCGATGCTGAAGTCCAAGCTCTACGAGCTGGAGCTGCGCAAGCGCCAGGAGGCGCAGGCCAAGCTCGAGGACTCGAAGACCGACATCGGTTGCGGCCACCAGATCCGTTCGTACGTGCTCGACCAGTCGCGGATCAAGGACCTGCGGACGAACCACGAGGTCGGCAACACGCAGGCGGTGCTCGACGGA
>DAHUXO010000095.1 GCA_027307095.1 Betaproteobacteria bacterium
GTCAACATCACCTACAAGATCCTCTACAACGACGCGGTGGCGATGACCGGCGGCCAGCCGGTCGACGGGCCGATCTCACCCGGCGACATCGCGCGCCAGTGCGCCGCCGAGGGTGTCGCGAAGATCGTCGTCGTCAGCGACGAGCCGCAGAAATATCCGCAGGCCTATTTCGCGCCCGGCATCGAAATTCATCACCGCTTGGACCTCGATGCCGTGCAGAAGTCACTGCGCGAGGTTACCGGCACGACGATCCTGCTCTACGACCAGACCTGCGCTGCGGAGAAGCGCCGCCGCCGCAAGCGTGGCAAGTTCCCCGACCCCGCGAAGCGCGTCGTCATCAACGAGCTGGTCTGCGAAGGCTGCGGCGACTGCGGAGTCAAGTCGAATTGCGTGTCGGTGGCGCCGATCGAGACCGAATTCGGTCGCAAGCGCACGATCGACCAGTCGTCGTGCAACAAGGATTATTCCTGCGTCAACGGCTTCTGCCCGAGCTTCGTCACCGTCGAGGGCGGACAGCTGCGCAAGCCGAAGAAGGCGGACGCGGTCGACTTCTCGCGGCTGCCGGAGCCCGCGCTCGCGTCTTGCGCCCGGCCCTACGGCATCCTGGTGACGGGCATCGGTGGCACCGGCGTGGTTACGATCGGCGCGCTGCTGGGGATGGCCGCGCACCTCGAGGGCAAAGGCGTGTCGGTGCTCGACATGACCGGCCTCGCGCAGAAGAACGGTGCGGTACTCTCGCATGTGCGCATCGCCGCCGCACCGGAGCAGCTGCATGCGACGCGCATCGCAGCCGGGGAGGCGCGGCTCGTGCTCGCCTGCGACATGCTGACCGGCGTGGGCGAGGAGGCGCTCGCCAAGATGCAGAAAGGCGTGACCAAGGCGCTGGTCAACACCGCGCTGGTGATGCCGGCGCAGTTCACGCGCGATCCGGATCTCGCCTTCCCCACCGGATCGATGGAGCAAGAGATCAGGGACGGCGTCGCGCCGGGCGATGCCGAGTTCCTGGACGCGACGAAGCTCGCCACCGGCCTGATGGGCGACTCGATCGCGACCAACCTGTTCATGGTCGGCTACGCCTACCAGCGCGGCATGTTGCCGGTGGGCGAGGCCGCGATCCTGGGCGCGATCGAGCTGAACGGGGCGACCGTCGAATCGAACAAGCGGAGCTTCAACTGGGGCCGGCTCGCGGCAGTCGACCCGGACCAGGTCGCCACGGCCGCAATCGCGATCGCCAAGCCCGAATCGCAGCGGCTGTCGGAATCCCTCGACGAGCTGATCGAGCGGCGCCGCGCCTACCTGACCGATTACCAGGACGCGGCATACTCCCGACGCTACACCGATTTCGTCGCGAAAGTGCGCGCCGGCGAGGCGGCGAAACAGCCCGGAAGCACCGACCTCACCGAGGCCGTCGCGCGCTACTACTTCAAGCTGCTGGCGATCAAGGACGAGTACGAGGTTGCGCGGCTGTACACCGGGACGGATTTCGTCGCGCGCATAGCCGCGCAGTTCGAGGGCGACTACAAGCTGCGCTTCCATCTGGCGCCGCCGGTGTTCAACAAGCCCGACCCGGCGACCGGCGTGCCAAGGAAATCGACCTACGGTCCGTGGATGATGTCGGCGTTCCGCGTGCTGGCCAAGCTCAAGGGCCTGCGTGGCGGTCCGCTCGACGTGTTCGGCCGGACGGCCGAGCGCAAGGCCGAGCGCGCCCTGATCGGGCAATACGAAACCCAGGTCGACGAACTGCTGGGCGGCCTCGCCCCGCACAACTACGGCATCGCAATCGAGCTGGCGTCGGTTCCCGAGCACATTCGCGGCTACGGGCACGTCAAGGAGCGGCATATCGCGGACGCGAAGGCACGCGAGGCCGCGCTGCTCGAGCGATTCCGCGGCGCTCCGGAGGTGGCGGCCATCCCGAGGAGCGCCGCGGTCGCCGCCGACTGACCCCTATTTCTAGCGCTGCGCCAGCCCCCGCGCGGTGTAGTAGAGAGTCGCCGAGCGCGCACCGGAACGGCAGAACGCGAGCACCGGCTTGGGCAGGCGCTCGAGCAGCTCGTGCATCTCGGTGACCTGCGTGGGGTCCTGGTACCCGGAGCGCACCGGCAGGAACGCGTACGCGACCCCCGCGACGCTGGCTGCATCCTGGATCGCCTGTGAGGTCGGTTGCGCCGGGCCGCCCTCGAAATCCGGACGGTTGTTGATCACGCTGCGAAACCCCGCAGCCACGGCCTGCGCGAGATCGCCGGGACCGATCTGGCCTGCGACCGCAAAATCATGCGTCAACCACTTGAATGCCAATGACACGTTGTCGATCCTCCATCTGATGTCGGTCGGCCAGCCGCGGCATCGACCCCGGCCGCCACTGCAATCCAATCGCCTTTCGCATGCCGCGCGTGGTCACTATCGACCGAGCAGCCGGTAGAACCACGCCAGGCCCTCGGTCGTTCCCCTCGCCGGCCGGTATTCGCAGCCGACCCAGCCTTCGTAGCGCAATTCGTCGAGCAGCCTGAAGATGTGCGCGTAGTTGATCTCGCCTGCATCGGGCTCACCCCGGTCCGGAACTCCCGCAATCTGGATGTGCCCGATATGTGGCATCCAGCGTCGCAGCTTCACCGTCAGGTCGCCCTCGACGATCTGCGCGTGGTACAGGTCCATCTGCACTGCGAGGTTCGGCGCGCCGACCGCGGAGCGGATCGCGTGCGCCTCGGCCTGCGTCGTCAGCAGGTACCCCGGCATGTCGCGTGGGTTGAGGGGCTCGATCAGGATCGTCACACCCCGCTCGGCCGCCTCGGTACAGGCGTGGCGCAGGCTGCGCTGGTAGGTCCGCAGCCGCCGCTCGCGCTCGCCCGCATCGGCATCCGCTGGCAGCACGCCCGCCATCACGTGCAGCCGCCGGCAACCCAGCGCGCTGGCGTACTGCAGCGCATTGGCGATTCCCGCCGCGAAGTCGTGCTCGCGTCCGGGCAGCGAGGCGAGACCCCGCTCCCCCGCCTCGAGGTCGCCGGGCGGGGCATTCATCAGCGCGACCTCGAGTCCGGCTTCGCGCTGCGCCGCCATCACGTCCTTCAGCGGATACGAATAGGCGAAGGCGAACTCGACGGCGCGAAAGCCCGCATGGGCCGCCTCGGCGAAGCGCTCGAGGAACGGAACCTCGTTGAACAGGTAGCTCAGGTTGGCGGCGAATCGGGGCATGCGTGCATCCGTGGCGTCACAGCATAGCGAATCGGTCTGCGGCGCCTGAATCTGTCGTAAAACTGCAACGTTCAGCGCCTTCGCGTCGGCGGGCCGGAGAAGATTCCGCCCTGTGCACAAAACGGTGGGTTTCCAGTGCAAATGCGGGTGATTGTTGTGCGATCCAAGCCCAAAAGGCTGTTTTTGCACCACTTTTATTGCGCTATTACTGTGCACGAAAAAAAGCTTGCACTCGCCCAATCGAGCCACTATGCTTGG
>DAHUXO010000105.1 GCA_027307095.1 Betaproteobacteria bacterium
GCCCAGGTCGGCATCGAGCTCCTGCGCCAGTTCGAACGCAGCCTGATGCTGCAGACGCTCGACCAGCACTGGCGCGAGCACCTTGCGTCGCTCGATCACCTGCGGCAGGGCATCCATCTGCGCGGCTATGCGCAGAAGAACCCCAAGCAGGAGTACAAGCGCGAGGCTTTCGAGCTGTTCTCCGACATGCTCGACCGGATCAAGCAGGACGTCGTCAAGATCGTGCTGACCGTCCAGGTGCGCTCGCAGGAGGACGTGCAGGCGGTCGAGCCCGAGGCTTCGGTCAGCAATGTCCAGTATCAGCACGCCGACTACGATCAGGCGCTGGGCGCCAACGGCGAAGGCGGCGGCGCCGACACCGCGGTGGCAGTCGCACCGCCGTTCGTGCGCGCCGGGACGAAGGTGGGACGCAACGATCCCTGTCCGTGCGGATCCGGCAAGAAATACAAGCACTGCCACGGAAGGCTGGGGTAAAGCTGCTGCGCGGGCCGGTTGCTTCGTTGGGTCCTCGCTCGGCCCTCGCTGTACTTGCATGTACTATCTCGGGCCTCGCTCCGGGCCGCCTCGCATCCGGCCCGCTCGCGACGCTTTCCCGTCAGCCTTTCGGGCCGTTGCGCGCATCGCCGTCGATAATCGCGCAATGATCGAACGGAAGCATTCATAACGGCCATCGCAGATCATGCCGGTCAACTACGCCCCGCCCACGCCTGACGAGCTGCTGCCGGTTCCCGGCATTACGCTCGGCGCCGCCGCCGCGAAGATCAAGAATTGGGAGCGCGACGACCTGCTGATGGTCGTCGCGGAGGCGGGATCGGTCGCGGCCGGCGTGTTCACGCAGAACCGCTTCTGTGCAGCGCCGGTGCTTGCGTGTCGCGAGCACCTGGCGAAGCAGCACGCGGGAGGTGCCGGATTCCGCGCGCTGGTCATCAATGCCGGCAACGCGAACGCCGGCACCGGCGACGCGGGCCTCGCCGCGGCGCGAGCGACCTGCGCCGATGCGGCGCGACTGCTCGGTTGCGCTCCCGAGCAGGTCCTGCCGTTCTCGACCGGCGTGATCATGGAGCCGCTGCCGGTCGACCGTGTCGTGGCTGCGCTGCCGTCCGCGCGATCGGCCGCGCGGGACGACGGCTGGTTCGCGGCGGCGGGCGCGATCATGACCACCGACACCGTCCCCAAGGGCGCGTCGCGTCAGGTTGCGGTCGACGGCGCGACGATCACTGTCACCGGAATCGCCAAGGGCGCCGGCATGATCCATCCCGACATGGCGACGATGCTGTCGTTCATCGCGACCGACGCACCCGTCGACGCGCCGCTGTTGCAGGCGCTTGCCCGCGAAGTCGCCGACGTCTCGTTCAACTGCGCGACCGTCGACGGCGACACGTCGACCAACGACAGTTTCGTCATCATCGCGACCGGGAAGGCACCGGTCGCCCGCGTCCATGAGCGCGACGACCCGCGACTGGCCGTGCTGCGCAAGGCACTGGAGGAGGTGGCGACGGTTCTCGCGCAGGCGATCGTTCGCGACGGCGAGGGTGCGACCAAGTTCATCGACGTCCGCGTCGAAGGCGGCCGCGACGTGCAGGAATGCCGGCGCGTCGCGTTCGCGATCGCACATTCGCCGCTGGTCAAGACTGCGTTCTTCGCTTCCGATCCGAATCTCGGCCGCATCGTGTGCGCAATCGGCAATGCGGGTGCGCGCGACCTCGATCCTTCGACCGTGTCGTTCTGGCTCGACGACGTGCTGGTCGTCGATCACGGTGGGCGAGCGGCGACCTACCGCGAGGAGGACGGGCAACGTGTCATGAAGAAGGACGAAATCACCGTGCGCGTCGACCTCGGCCGTGGGACCGCGGATTCGCGCGTCTGGACCTGCGACTTCTCGCACGACTACGTCTCGATCAACGCCGACTACCGAAGCTGACATGGCCAAAGACGTCGACAAGCTGATTGCGCGCGCGGAGGCGGTGCTTGCGCGGGTCGAGGCGCTCCTCCCGCCTGCCGTTTCCGACCCCGACTGGAAGAAGGTCACCGCCGCGCGCTGGCGCAAGCGCAATGGCCGTGGCTACCTGCAGGGTGTCGCGCATCCGCATTCGATCGCGTTGACCGACCTCGTCGCCGTCGACGCGCAGAAGCAGGCGATCGATCGCAACACCCGCCAGTTCGTCTCCGGCCTGCCCGCCAACACCGTGCTGCTGACCGGCTCGCGCGGGACCGGACAGAGTTCATTGGTCAAGGCGATGCTCGCCCGCTATGCGCCGCGCGGCCTGCGGCTGGTCGAGGTCGACAAGGCGGATCTCACCGACCTGCCGGACATCGCCGAGCACCTCGAGGAGCAGCCGTATCGCTTCATCGTGTTCTGCGACGACCTGACATTCGACGCGGGCGAGGCAGGCTACAAGGCGCTGAAAGTGATGCTCGACGGGTCGATCGCGGGCGGTGCGACCAACGTCGTCATTTACGCGACGTCGAATCACCGCCACCTGATGCCCGAGTATTTTTCCGAGAACCTCGAGACGCGGCACGTTGGCGAGGAAGTGCATCCGGGCGAGAGCGTCGAGGAGAAGATCTCGCTGTCGGAGCGGTTCGGGTTGTGGATCTCGTTCTATCCTTTCGCGCAGGACGACTACCTCGCTGCAGTCGATCGCTGGCTCCTGCATTTCGGCGTTGCCAAGGCGGGATCGTCCCGCGAGGCGGAAGAGCGCACGCGCGAGGCACTGCAGTTCGCGCTGCAACGCGGATCGCGCAGCGGCCGCGTCGCGTGGCAGTTCGCACGGCACTGGGCGGGCGGGCTGGGCCTGAAACGCACGCCGTGAGCCCGAAGGGCCGCCCCGAGGGCGAACGCCGGAGTGCGCAGCACGCAGGTAGCCCGGTGAGCGGGATCGTTCGCGTCGCGGCGGCCGTGATCCTGCGCGCCGACGGCGAGGTGCTGCTCGCGCAGCGCCCGCCCGGCAAGGCTTACGCCGGCTACTGGGAATTCCCCGGCGGCAAGCTCGAGGCGGGAGAGACCTCCGCGCAGGCGCTGTTGCGCGAGTTGCACGAGGAGCTGGGCATCGTCGTGCGTCGCGCGTCGCCGTGGCTCACTCAGGAATTCGTCTATCCGCACGCTCACGTCGAGATCGATTTCTTCCGTGTGGTCGCATGGGATGGCGAGCCCGCTGGCCGCGACGGGCAGGCGCTCGCGTGGCAGGATCCGATGGCGATCGACGTCGCGCCCCTGCTGCCCGCCAACACGCGCGTGCTCGCCGCGCTGACGCTGCCTCCCGTCTATGGGATCAGCTGTGCCGCTGACGTCGGCGAGGAGGTGTTCCTGGCCCGCGCAGTTGCGGCGCTCGATGGCGGCCTGCGGCTGATCCAGCTGCGGGAAAAGGATTGGGATGGGTCGCGCCGGGCGGCATTCGCGGTGCGGCTGAATGCACTGGCTGCGGCGCATGGCGCGCGGGTATTGCTCAACGGCGAAGCCGACGAGGCGCGACGGCTCGGTTGCGCCGGGATCCACTGGACGTCGGCAAGGCTCGCCGCAGCGACGTCGCGCCCTCGCGACTTGATGGTCGCGGCGTCCTGCCACGCCCGTGCCGACCTCGAGCGCGCGGCAGCCCTCGACGTCGACTTCGCCGTGCTGGGGCCGGTGCGCCCCACGCCTACGCATCCTCAGGCCACACCTCTCGGCTGGGCAGCCTTCGAGCGCATCGTCGCGGGGACCCGGTTGCCGGTCTACGCGCTGGGGGGACTGGGCCGCGACGACCTCGACGCGGCGATCGCGCACGGCGCCCACGGCATCGCGCTGCGGCGCGCCGCGTGGCCGGCCGCCTGAGTTGCGCGCTCAGCGTCCCTCGTCCGACGCCTTGCCCGCCGGAGAGTCCGGCTCGTCGGGCGCTCCGGGCGTTGCGATCCGGTAGCGCTCGGCGGCCCAGGCGGCCAAGTCGATCGTCTTGCAGCGTTCCGAGCAGAATGGGCGCCATTTCGATTCGGCAGTCCAGGGCACGGACGCGCCGCACTGCGGGCATTTGACGATCCGGGGCGGGGCGCTCATCGGTCTGGGGCGGCTTCGGTGTCGAACAGCGACGGTGTTGCGTCGTTGCGGGCGGGCCTGTTCTGGAACGTGGCGACGGCGTCGGCCGGAATCAAGGCGCCGACGCGCACGCCGAGGAGCCGGATCCGGCGCTCCAGCGCGACGCGCTTCAGGCAGCTGCCCGCCGCGCGACGGATCACCGCTGCGTCCTGCGTCGGGATCGCGATCGTCCGGTCGCGCGTCACCGTGACAAAGTTGTCGTAGCGCAGCTTGACGCCGATGGTCCTGCCGGCATACCCCTTGCGCAGCAGGTCGTCGCCGACGCCGTTGCACAGGCCGGTGAAGATTCGCGACAGCGTCTCCCGATCGCGCGTGGCCGACAGGTCGCGGTCGAACGTCGTCTCGCGGCTGATCGACCTCGGCTCGCTGTGGGTGACGATCTCGCGCGTGTCGCGTCCGTGCGCGGCCTCGTGCATCCATTCGCCCTGGGCCTTTCCGAAGCGCGCGACCAGGACCTCGCGGCCGGCACGTGCCAGCTCGCCGAGCGTGTGGATCTGCATCTCGGCCAGCCCAGCCGCCGATTTCGGCCCGATGCCGTTGATCCTGCGCGCGGGCAGCGGCCAGATGCGACGTTCCAGATCGCCGTCGCCGATCACCGTCAGGCCGTCCGGCTTGTCGAGGTCCGACGCGATTTTCGCGAGCAGCTTGTTCGTCGCGAGTCCGATCGAGCAGCCGAGGCCCGTCGCCGAGCGCACCGCATCCTTGATCGATTGTGCAAGCGCGAGTATTCCAGCCGGCGCGGGTACCTCGGTGAGGTCGATGTAGATCTCGTCGATGCCGCGATCCTCGATGCGCGGTGCAATTCCGCGCACCGCTGCCTTGAACAGGCGCGAATGGTGGCGGTAGGCGTCGAAGTCGACCGGCAGCACGACGGCATCGGGCGCGAGCGCCGCGGCTTTCATCATTCCCATCGCCGAATGCACGCCCAGCGCGCGCGCCTCGTAGGTCGCCGTCGTGATCACGCCGCGGCCCGCATAGCCGGCGAGCGTCGCGAAGCTGCGCATCACCGCATGGGTGACGGGGTCGACGCGCTCGACGGGCCGGTGCGCCCGCCCACCGCCGATGACGACCGCCCGCCCACGCAGCTCCGGATAGCGCAGCAACTCGACCGACGCGTAGAACGCGTCCATGTCGAGGTGGGCGATCACGTTGCACGGCGCTCGCATTCGCCTATAGTATGCCGGCTGCGCAAAGTGGTTCCCGCACAGGCAACGGCGAATTCTGCGAGGTCTTCCTTGCTCGCTGATGGCGTGAATTCGGATCGCGGAATGGGCCTCAGGGCCCTGTCGATCGCCTATCCAGCGGCGATGTTCGTGTTCCTGGCAGTCATTGCGTCCGCGTTCTGGCTCGTCCTTCACTCGTTCAACCAGGTCGAGCAGGCACTCGAGCAGCGCCGGGCCACCTTGGCGCTGACCTCGGAGTTCTCGCGCCT
>DAHUXO010000106.1 GCA_027307095.1 Betaproteobacteria bacterium
TCCCAGGTCGCTCGCGGTCGCCCGGCGGACGTCGCGGCCGGCGACGGCGAACAGCGCGGCAATGCCAGGCTGCGCGCGGGCGGCCCGGATGCGCGCGAGCCCCTGCTCGACCAGGATGCGGTTCACCTGATCGAGGCACACCACGTCGGCCACCGTGCCCAGCGCCACCAGGTCGAGCAGCGCGGCAAGATTGGGGCCCGCGCCATTGCCGAAGGCGCCCGCATCGCGCAGCTTTGCGCGGAGCGCGCACAGCACATAGAACATGACGCCCACCCCCGCGAGGTTCTTCGACGGAAACCTGCATCCGGGCTGGTTGGGGTTGACGATGATCGCGGGTTCCGGCAATGCGGGCCCCGGCAGGTGGTGATCGGTGACGAGCACGTCGATCCCGCGGGAGGCCGCGGCCGCGACCCCGTCGACACTCGCGATGCCGTTGTCGACGGTCACGATCAGCCGCGGCTCGCACCGCGCCGCGACCGCGACGATCTCCGGGGTCAGGCCGTAGCCGAACTCGAAGCGGTTCGGGACGAGGAACTCGACGTCGGCGCCCAACATTCGCAGGCCGCGAATGCCGACGGCACAGGCGGTCGCGCCGTCGGCGTCGTAATCGGCGACGATCAGGATCCGCTCCCTGCGGGCGATCGCCGTCGCGAGCCGGTCGGCGGCCCGGCCGACGTTCATCAGCGACCCGAAGTCCGGCAGCGCCGCCAGCGAATGGTCGAGCTCCGCGACCGACGCGATTCCGCGCGCTGCGTAGATCCGCGCGAGCACGGGGGCCAAGCCCGCTTCGATCAGCGTCTGCGCAGTGTCCGGGACCGCTCGACGCGTGATGATCATGCACACGCCCGGTCGGAGCGCGCAGGACGCAGGTCGATCATTCGCCGACCGCGACCGGGATCCGGAAGCGCCGCCTGCGCCACCGCGCGCGCAGGCGCGCGAGACGCCCCGGCGCCCGGCCAGTCCACGTCGCCGCGATGCCGCTACCGTCGGCGACGACGTGCAGCGCGTCGATGCATCCTCGTTCCAGCAGCACGAGCGCCGGTGCGAGCCAGTCGCGCGCGAACGCTGCGACGTCGCCTACGCTGCCGACGGTGTCGGTAACGACGATGGTCGCGGCGGCGTTCGCGCCGCCATTCCCGCCGCCATTCCCGCCGGCGCCGCGTCGGCGCAGCGATGGGTCGAGCCAGCCGGCCGGGGGCGGCCACGGCGCCACGCTGCCACCGCCGGCGAGTGCAATTCCACGCGCGATGTCGCCTGCGCGACCGGCGGCAGTGGTGACGTCGACCGCGATCCCCGCGTCCGCGAGCCGCCCGCCGCCCCAGAACCAGACGGCGTTGACGCTCGGGCGACCGCGCGCCTCGCGTGCCGCATTGACCGGGTGGTCGTGCAGCAGCATGCCGACCTCGTCCTGCCACCGCTTCCAGGGTCCTGCGGCCGGCCCCTGCGGCAGGTGCGCGATCAGGCTCCGCCCGACGACCGCATCGACGGGCGTGGTCGCGACCTCCTGCGTCTGCGCGGCGAGCACGAACCACGCGCCCGCCCGCGGCGCGACGAAGCGCAGGCCGTCGTCGGCGAAGTGGGCGGACAGCATCGCGACCAGCGCGTCGGCTTCGTCGCGCTCCAGGTCGTCGACGCGTTGCGTCAGCACGACATCGTTGTGGCCGGCATCGAAATGCACCGGATCGGCGACGATCACGAAAGCGTTGCCAGGGTCGGCGCCTGCGCCGAGTGCGGCGAGCGGCGCGACCGGCGTGTCGATCGGGCATCGCGACGCCGCGAGCATCGCCCCGGCAATCCCCTCGGGATGGGTCCGCGCGTCGTCCGCGTGGCCTGCGAGCGTCGCGAATGCGCGATGGCGGTCGAACGCATCGGCGGGCGACGAAAGCAATCCGGGGGCGACGAGTAGGAGCGGCATCGTGACGCGCGGCGGCAATGAGTGCGGGTGGCGCCCGGTCTGCGGCGGCCCCGCAGTCGCGGCCGTGAACCGCGACGGCGAATGGCGGCAGGAATCGCGTTGCCGCTCGCAGGCAGCGCTGCGCCGGGGCAGTCTAGCATGCGATAATCCGCCGACTTCGATGCTCCGGGCCGCGGATCCGCTCCTCCGGCCCGGGAGCGCGACACCCCTTCTCGACACTCTCCGGAACGATCTTGTCGCCGTACGAACTGGCCGTGGGGCTGCGCTATACCCGCGCGCGCAAGGGGTCGGGTCGCAATTCGTTCATATCGTTCATCTCGCTGATCTCGATGGCGGGGATTGCGCTGGGCGTCGCTGCGCTTATCGTAGTCCTGTCGGTGATGAACGGCTTCCAGCAGGAACTGCGCAACCGGATCCTGTCGGTGGCCTCGCACGTCGAGATCCGCGGGTTTCCCGACCTGACGGACCCGGCGGCGATCGCCGCGGCTGCGCGCAGGAATCCACACGTTGTGGCGACGGCGCCCTATGTCCTGGGCGAGGCGATGCTGTCGGAAGGGGACGTCAACCGCGGGGCACTGCTGCGCGGCATCGACCCCGGGCAGGAGGACAAGGTCGAGGACATCGCGAATCACATGCGCCGCGGGTCGATCGCGTCGCTCACGCCGGGGAGCTTCAACATCGTCCTCGGCGTCGAGCTCGCGCGGGCGCTGGGTGTGCAGGTCGGCGATCGCGTCGTCGCGATCACGCCACAGGGCAACGTGACGCCTGCCGGCGCATTGCCGAGACTGAAGACCTTCAGGATCAGCGGCCTGTTCGAGGTCGGCATGTACGAGTTCGACAGCGGACTCGCGTTCATCACCCTCGACGACGCCGAGAAGCTCTACCGCCTCGACGGCGCAACCGGCGTGCGCCTGAAGCTCGACGACATGTTCGCCGCGCCGCGCGTCGCGTCCGAGCTGCAGGCGTCGATGCCCGGAGACGTCCAGGTGCGCGACTGGACCCAGGACCACGCGAACTTCTTTCGCGCCGTCGCGATAGAAAAGCGCGTGATGTTCATCATCCTGACGCTGATCGTCGCGGTCGCCGCATTCAACATCGTGTCGGCCCAGGTGATGGTCGTGCAGGACAAGAAAGCCGACATCGCGATCCTGCGCACGCTGGGCGCGGCGCCGTCGTCGGTGATGACCATCTTCATCATCCAGGGTGCGCTGATCGGGATCATCGGGACGCTGATCGGTGTGGTCGGCGGCGTGCTGCTCGCATTGAATGTCGAGACGGTGCTCCCGGCGATCGAGCGAACGTTCCACATCCAGTTTCTCGACAAGAGCGTCTATTACATCAGCGACCTGCCGTCGGACCTGCAGCGCGGCGACGTGATCACGATCGCCGCCATTGCGCTGGTGCTGGCGCTGATCGCGACGCTCTACCCGAGCTTCCGCGCCGCACGCGTCAATCCCGCCGAAGCACTGCGCTATGAGTGAGCGCGGGGCGCCCGCGCCGGGGACACCGGTCGTCGCCTGTCGCAACCTGCGCAAGACCTACCGCAGCGGCTCGCTCGAGGTCCCGGTGCTGCTCGGCATCGACCTCGATGTCGCGGAGGGTGAGCGCGTCGCCATCGTCGGTGCATCCGGATCGGGCAAGAGCACGCTGCTGCATCTGCTGGGCGGTCTCGACCTGCCGAGCGCGGGCGAGGTGAGCGTCGAGGGCGTTGCGCTCGCCACGCTGTCGGAAGCGGCGCGCGGGAGGCTGCGCAACCGGGCACTGGGATTCATCTATCAGTTCCATCACCTGCTGCCGGAATTCTCGGCGCTCGAGAACGTCGCGATGCCGCTGCGCATCCGGCGCATCGGGCCCGACGATGCGAAGGCCACGGCGGCGCGGATGCTCGAGCGCGTCGGGCTGGGCCCGCGGCTGCGGCACCTTCCGGGCGAGCTGTCGGGCGGGGAACGCCAACGCGTGGCGCTCGCTCGCGCGCTGGTGACCGAGCCGCGCTGCGTGCTGGCGGACGAGCCGACGGGCAACCTCGACCGCGCGAACGCCGGCGCGGTGTTCGAGTTGATGCTCGAGTTGAATCGCGTCATCGGGACGGCGCTGGTGATCGTCACGCACGATGTCGAGCTCGCGGCGCGCACCGACCGGACGCTGCAGCTGGTGGACGGGACGCTGCGCTGA
>DAHUXO010000129.1 GCA_027307095.1 Betaproteobacteria bacterium
GTCGCTGACGACGACGATCTTCGCGACACCCTCGGCGGCGCACTGGCGCGCGATGTCGCCGGGTGAGATCGGCCCGTCGACCGGCTGGCCGCCGGTCATCGCCACCGCGTCGTTGTAGAGGATCTTGTAGGTGATGTTGACGCCGGCCGCCACGGCGGCGCGGATGGCGAGGATGCCGCTGTGGTAGTACGTGCCGTCGCCCAGGTTGGCGAAGACGTGCTTGTCCTCCATGAACGGCGCCTGGCCGATCCACGGCGCGCCTTCGCCGCCCATGTGCGTGAACGTCGACGTCCTGCGATCCATCCAGAGCGCCATCACGTGGCAGCCGATGCCTGCCGTCGCGCGGCTGCCCTCGGGGACATTGGTCGACGTGTTGTGCGGGCAGCCCGAGCAGAAATAGGGAACGCGCGCGAGGCTGATCCGGGGCCGGGCGAGCGAGCGCTCCTTCTGGTTGATGAAATCGACGCGCTGGCGGATCTTCTCGGCGTGCGTCGGATGCAGTTCGAGGCGCGCGATCCGCTGCGCGATCACGCGGGCGATCATCGCGGGCGTGAGCTCGGCGTGCGGCGGCAGCAGCCAGTCGCCGTGCGGGCGGACCCACTCGCCTTTTTCGTCGAACTTGCCGACGACCCGCGGGCGCACGTCGTCGCGCCAGTTGTAGAGCTGCTCCTTCAGCTGGTATTCCACGATCTGCCGCTTCTCCTCGACGACCAGGATTTCATCCAGGCCTTCGGCGAAGTGGCGCACCCCTTCGGGCTCCAGCGGCCAGGGCATCGCGACCTTGAACACGCGGATGCCGATCTCGGCCGCGTCGGCCTCGTTGATGCCGAGGTCGTCGAGCGCCTGGCGCACGTCGAGGTAGCTCTTGCCGCTGGTGATGATGCCGAGCCGCGGCTTGGGCGAATCGACGACGATGCGGTTCAGGTTGTTGACGCGGCAGTAATGCAACGCTGCGTAGATCTTGTAGTCGTGCATCCGTGCTTCGGTCGCGAGGAACGGATCGGGCCAGCGAATCGACAGCCCCGCAGGCGGCAGCGGGAAATCGTCGGGGACGATGATCCGGACGTGGCCCGCGTCGGCGTCGACCGATGCCGAGCTCTCGACGGTGTCGGAGACGCACTTGAAGCCGACCCAGCAGCCCGAGTAGCGGCTCATTGCGAAACCGTGCAGCCCGAGATCGAGAATGTCCTGCACCGACGATGGATACAGCACTGGCATCATCGCCGCCGAGAACTGGTGGTCGGACTGGTGCGGCAGCGTCGACGACTTGGCCGCATGGTCGTCGCCGGCCAGCACCAGCACGCCGCCGTGCTTCGACGTGCCGGCGAAGTTCGCGTGCTTGAAGACGTCGCCGCAGCGATCGACGCCCGGCCCCTTGCCGTACCACATCGAGAACACGCCATCGACCTTGGCGCCGGGGTACATCGTCACCTGCTGGGTGCCCCAGATCGCCGTTGCCGCGAGGTCCTCGTTCAGGCCGGGCTGGAACTTGATGCGCGCGCGCTCGAGGAACTTCGACGCCTTCCACAGCGCCTGGTCGAGGCCGCCCAGCGGCGAGCCCCGGTACCCGGAGACGAATCCGCCGGTGTCGAGGCCGGCGGCAGTATCGCGCTCGCGTTGGAGGAGCAGCAGGCGGACCAGCGCCTGGACGCCGGTCAGGAAGACGCGGCCGGAGCCGAGTTCGTACTTGTCGTCGAGCGATACGGCGCGCAGCGCGACGTTCGTGCCGGCAGGGGTCATCGTGAAGCTCCGCAGGGTTCGTGTCTTTTGGACGCGTAATCGACCGGATGGGTCCCGGAAGCGCGTTGACCGGAAGGCTTGTGGCCCCGATCGTTTCGGCGCGGATGATACGCCTCAACGCTGCGGGGCGTCCATGAACGCGCCCGCTCCCGCGCACGCTCGGCGCGCCTTGCCCGCCGCCCGACGACATGGGTGCGCCACCGAAGATCTGCCGGCCCTGCCTCGTTTCGCGCGCCAGCCACGGTCGGGCGTTCGCGCCATGACGGCGCGGTAGAATCGGCGCACCCGCTGGAATGTTCCCGACCATGTCCGAAGCGCTGCTCCCCGCGATCGAAATCGAAACCGCCGAGAATCCCGACGCCGCAGTGATCTGGATGCATGGCCTGGGCGACGACGGCCGCGGCTGGTCGGAAGTCGTTCCGATGCTGGGCCTGCCGAAGGGCCTGGCGGTGCGGTTCCTCTTTCCGCATGCGCCGATGATGCCGGTCACGATCAACAACGGCATGCGCATGCGCGCGTGGTACGACATCCGGCAGGCGAATTTCAACGAGCGCGCCGACGTCGATGGCGTCAGGCGCTCGCAGGCGCTGGTGGAGGCATTGCAGGCGCGCGAGATCGGCCGCGGCATCGCGCCGTTGCGCACCGTGCTCGCCGGCTTCTCGCAGGGCGGCGCGATCGCGCTGTATGCCGGCATCCGCCATGCTGCGAGGCTCGCCGGCATCGTCGGCCTGTCGACCTACCTCGTCGACGCCGACCGCGCGGCGCAGGAAGCGAGCGCGGCGAACCGCGACGTGCCGATCTTCATGGCGCACGGAACCCGCGACCCGGTGATCCAGTACGCCTGGGCCGGGCATTCGCGCGATGTGCTGGTCGCGGGCGGGTGGTCCGTCGAGTGGCACAGCTACCCGATGGAGCATTCTGCGGTGCCCGAGGAACTCGCCGCGGTGGGCGCGTTTCTCGCGAAGGTGCTGCTTCCGCGCTGACGCGCGCTCCGTCGGCCGCGCGTCCCGATCCGGATCCCGGGATTTCCTCGCTCGTCGCGGCGCGTCAGCCTTCGGGCTTCGGGTCGAACTTCAGCGCCGCCGAATTGAGGCAATAGCGCTGTCCCGTCGGTTCGGGTCCGTCGGGGAAGACGTGCCCGAGGTGGGCGTTGCAGGCCGCGCACAGGACTTCGGTGCGGCGCATCAGCAGCGAACTGTCGGTCTCCTCGCGCACCCGGTCCTGCGCCATCGGCGCGTAGAACGACGGCCAGCCGGTGCCGGAATCGTACTTGGTGTCCGAGGAGAACAACGGTGTTCCGCAGCAGACGCAGCGATAGGTTCCCTGCGCGTGGTTGTCCCAGTACTCGCCGGTGAACGCGCGCTCGGTGCCTTTCTGGCGCGCGACCCGGTACTGCTCGGGAGTCAGTGCGGCCCGCCACTCGGCCTCGGATTTGTCGCTGCCGCAGCATCCGGCCGCCGCGTCGTTGTTTCGATCGGTGTCGTTCATGGTCGTCGTCCTCGTGGGTGGATGAAGGCGATGTGCGGGCATCGGCGGATGTGGCAGGCGCATGCGCTATAGTGGCTGCCGCGCTCCGCATCCTTACAGCTGATCCATCCGATTTGGATACGATTCCCGCCGCGTCGTTCCGCAGGGACGCCCGCATCATCGGCGTCGTCAGCCTGGCGCACGGCTTGTCGCATTTCCTGCAGCTCGCGCTGCCGCCACTGTTTCCACTGCTCAAGGCGGATTTCGACGTGTCGTGGACCCTGCTGGGGTTCGTCGTCGGCGTATTCTACGTCTCGAGCGGAATCGTCCAGTTCATCGCGGGTTTCGCGGTCGACCGGGTGGGCGCGCGCCCGGTTCTCCTGTCGGGCATGGCGCTGCTCGCCGGGGGCACGCTGGCAGCTTCGCTCGCCCCCAACGCCTGGTGGCTGATCCCCTGCGTGGCGATGATGGGCGCAGGCAACGGCGTGTTCCATCCGTCTGATTTCGCGATCCTCAACGCCAATGTGACCCCGCGGCGCCTGGGGCATGCCTATTCGTCGCACGGCGCGAGCGGCAACCTGGGTTACGCGCTGGCCCCGGTCGTGAGCTTCGGCCTCGCGTCGAGCTTCGGCTGGCGCGTGGCGCTCGCCACGATGGGGGTCGTCGGCCTCTGCGTGCTCGGTGTCCTCGCGACCCAGCGGCGCCTGCTGACGTCGCATCGCGCCGCGGATGCCCAGGCGCACACCCTCAAGGGAAGTTCGAGCCTGTTCCTGCAGGCGCCGATCGTGCTGTGCTTCCTCTATTTCGTGTTCCAGACGATGGGAACCGTCGGCGTGCAGACGTTCCTGCCTGCCGCGCTCAACGTCGGACTGGGGATCCCGCTGATCATGGGGACCTCCGCGGTCACCGCCTACCTGCTCGGCGGGACGGCCGGCATCGTCGCCGGAGGTTTTCTCGCAGTGCGCGCATCGCGCCACGACCTTGTGGCCGCGGGTGGCCTGCTGCTGGGCGCGACGCTCATGAGCCTGGTCGGCACCGGCGCCGTGCGCGGCGAATCGGTGCTGCCGCTGTTCGCATTCGCGGGGCTGTTCGTCGGCGCCACCGGGCCCTCGCGCGACCTGATCGTGCGCAATGCGACGCCCAGGGGCGCCGCGGGGCGGGTCTACGGTTTCGTCTACTCCGGACTCGACACCGGCGCGATGCTGGGGCCCGTGTGGTTCGGCATGATGCTCGACCACGGATTCGGGCAGCAGGTCTTCTTCATGATCGCCGCACTGTTCCTCGTCGCCATCGCCACCGTCGTGCAGGTGCGGCGGGCGGGAACCATGCGCGCCGCATGACGGCATTCCCCGGAAGCGGGATTCGGAAAGGACGGCATGGATCTGGGCATCGAAGGCAGGCGCGCGCTGGTGTGCGCCGCGAGCAAGGGCCTCGGCCGCGGCTGCGCGGACGCGCTGGCGCGCGAGGGTGTGGACGTCACGATCTGCGCGCGCACCGAGAGCGAGGTGGCGCGCGCCGCGGACGAGATCGGCGCCGCGGCGGGGCGCCGCGTGGCCTGGGTGGCCTGTGACATCACGACCCGCGAGGGCCGCGCAGCGGCGCTGGCGGCCTGTCCGGCGCCCGACATCCTGGTCAACAATGCCGGCGGTCCCCCGCCCGGCGATTTCCACGACTGGGACCGCGACGCGTGGATCCGGGCACTCGATGCGAACATGCTGACGCCGATCGAGCTGATCAAGGCGACCATCGACACCATGGTGGCGCGCAGCTTCGGGCGCGTCGTCAACATCACGTCGAGTGCAGTCAAGGCACCGATCGACACGCTGGGCCTGTCCAATGGTGCGCGCTCGGGGCTCACCGGGTTCGTCGCGGGGCTTGCGCGCAAGGTCGTCCGCCACAACGTCACGATCAACAACCTTCTGCCGGGGCCTTTCGAGACCGATCGCCTGCGCGCGAATTTCGCTAGCCTCGCCAAGGCCGGCGGCAAGTCGCTGGAGGAGGTGCGGCAGGCGAGGATGAACGCCAACCCCGCAAAGCGCTTCGGCGACCCGGCCGAGTTCGGGGCGGCCTGCGCGTACCTGTGCAGCGTCCAGGCCGGCTACATCGCCGGCCAGAACATTCTTCTCGACGGGGGCGCCTACCCGGGCACGTTCTGAACCGCGATCGCCGTTCCCCGATAACCGACCACCGGCTGCCGAACATGCTCGATCTCCACTACTGGCCCACCCCCAACGGTCACAAGGTCACGATGTTCCTCGAGGAGACCGGCGTTCCCTACACGCTGAAGCCGGTCAACATCTCGAAAGGCGAGCAGTTCGCCCCCGGGTTCCTCGCCATCGCGCCGAACAACCGCATTCCGGCGATTGTCGACCACGCACCGGCGATTCCCGGCGGGCCGGTCTCGATGTTCGAATCGGGCGCGATACTGCTCTATCTCGCCGACAAGACCCGCAGGCTGATCCCTGCCGATGCGCGCTCGCGCTGGGAATGCATCCAGTGGCTCTTCTGGCAGATGGCGGGACTGGGGCCGATGGCGGGTCAGACCCACCATTTCGTGCACTACGCGCCGGAGAAGATTCCGTATGCGATCGATCGCTACGTGCGCGAGGCGGGACGGCTCTATGCGGTCCTCGATCACCGGCTTCGCGGGCGCGACTACATCACCCGCGAATATTCGATCGCCGATATCGCATGCTATCCGTGGGTGCAGCCCGAGCGCCAGCGCCAGGACATCGACGAGTTTCCCGACCTGAAGCGCTGGAAGGAGAGGATCGCGGCGCGCCCGGCGACGCAGCGGGCCTACGAGATCGCCAGGAAGGTCAACGCCAAGCCGTCGGTCCGCGACGAGGAGTCACGCAAGATCCTCTTCGGGCAGGACCAGCATACGGTCCGCTGACGCCAGCGCCTCGTCGCCGTCGAACGCGCGGTCACCGTCCGGCTCGGGGCGATGCGTCGCGCGCACGGCGCCGAAGTCCTGCAGCTTCCGGTCGAGCAGGTGTGTCGGCACCACGTTGCCCATCGCGTTGAAGATCGATTCGACGCGCCCCGGGTGGCGCTTCTCCCATTCGCGCAGCAGCTCGGCGACCTGCCGACGCTCGAGATTCTCCTGTGAGCCGCAGAGCGTGCAGGGGATGATCGGGAACGCGCAAGCCGCGGCGTAGCGCGCGAGGTCGCGCTCGCGCACGTAGGCGAGCGGCCGGATGACGATGTGGCGCCCGTCGTCGGACACGAGCTTCGGCGGCATCGTCTTCAGCTTGCCGCCGTGGAACAGGTTCAGGAAGAACGTCGCGAGCAGGTCGTCGCGGTGATGGCCGAGCGCGATCTTCGTCGCGCCGAGTTCGCCCGCCATCCGGTAGAGCACGCCGCGGCGCAGCCGCGAGCACAGCGAGCACATCGTCGCACCCTCGGGGATCACGCGCTTGACGACACTGTAGGTGTCCTGCTCGGCGATCCTGAACTCGACCCCGCGGCCGGCGAGGTAGCGCGGCAGCACGTCGGCGGGAAAGCCGGGCTGCTTCTGGTCGAGGTTGACCGCGATGAGCTCGAAGCGCATGGGCGCGCGCGCCTGCAGCGACAGCAGGACGTCGAGCAGGCCGTAGCTGTCCTTCCCACCCGACACGCAGACCATGACCCGGTCGGCTTCTTCGATCATCGCGTAATCGGCGATCGCCTGGCCGACCAGCCGCCGCAGGCGCTTCTTCAGCTTGCCGAGCTCGAATTCCGCCTTGCGCGGATCGCGCGTGCGGCCGGCAGGCGCAGGGGGGTCGGTGCGGACGATCGGGGCGGGGGCAGGGAGATCCATGGCCCGATTCTACCTGTGCGATGGAATCGGGCGCAGGCGCTTCCGGACGCCGGCGGCCTGCCCGCGCACGCCACGGTGGGCGGCACCGTGGAGCGAGCTGTCGTACGCACCGGGGCAACTTGTCGTAGACTCCCGGCGTCGCCCGCCTGCAGGATGCACGCGATGCCCGATATCCTCATCAGCTACGCACGCGAAGATGAAGCTGCCGCGGCGCGCCTGCGCGATGCGCTGGCGGGCCAGGGCTGGGATGTCTGGGGGGATGCCAGCAACGACGACCGCGCCGGCGACGGTTCCCAGCCGAGCGCTGCGATCGGCGACGCCCTCAACGCCGTCAAGTGCGTGATCGTCCTGTGGTCCGACGCGGCGATCGGCTCCAAGGCGGTCCGGCTGGGCGCGCGTGTGGCGCGCCTCGCGGGCAAGCTGGTCCCCGTGCGCATCGACGGCGCCGAGATTCCGAGCGAGTTGCGCGAGGGGCGTCCGGCGAACCTGAGCGAATGGGCTGGCGACATCATCCATCCGGAGTTTCGCAGGCTCACCCGGGCGCTCGAGGAACGCGCTCGCGGGCGCCGCGGCGAGCAGGCCGTGCCCGCGCGCGGTCCCGCTCGCTGGCGCGCGCGTGCGCTCGCAGCCGTCGCGCTGCTGGCGCTGGGCGTTGCGCTCGGATATGGCATCGCGCGCCTGGGCGGGATTCCGGGAGGCGGCGCTACCCAGGCCTTGCGGCAGGGCTTGAAGGAGTTCTTCGACGGCAAGTACGTCGAGGCCGAGGCGGACCTGCGTTCGGCGCTGCGCGCCGGCGACGGCGCCGCTGCCTACTATCTCGCGCGGATGTACCGGGACGGACTCGGGGTGCATGCCGATCCTGCGAAGGCGCTGGCGTGGGCCGAGCAGGGTGCGGCGCGCGGCAACGCGCTGGCGCAGAACATGGTCGGCCTGCTCGAGGATGCGGGCCGCGGAATGCCGCGCGACGACAAGGCCGCGCTCGCGTCGTATCTCGCGGCGGCGGACCAGGGGCTCGCCTGGGGTGCCTTCAACGCGGGCTATTTCTACGAATCGGGGCGGGGGTTGGCGCAACCCGACGCCTCCAAGGCATTCGAGTATTACCGGCGCGCCGCGGACGACGGGAATGCCGCGGCAGGCAACGCGATCGGCGACCTGTACCGGACCGGCCGCGGCGTGCCGCAGGATCGTGATCGCGCCGCCCAGTGGTATCGCTGGGCGGCCGATCGAGGGAGCGCTGCAGCCAGCCTGTCGCTGGGCTACATGTACGCGAACGGCCAAGGCGTGCGGCAGGACGACGGCGAAGCCGTCGAGCTCTACAAGCACGCCGCAAGACAGCAGCTGCCCGGAGCGTTGAACAATCTCGGTTACATGTACGAATACGGGCGCGGGGTTCCGATGGACCTCGACCGGGCGGCGTCGTATTACCGCCGTGCGGTCCAGCGCGGCGACAAGCCCGCGCTTTCGAACCTCGGGCGCGTGCTCGGCAAGATCAAGGCCGCCGGGGCGGCGTCGAATCGGCGCTGATCCTCGCCCGAACCCGCACCCCAACCCTCTCCCGCGAGCGGGAACGGAGCGACAGCGAGGCGTGTGAGGGCTTGGGGGAAGGCGATCCGGAAGAAAAAACGGCCGTCGCGAGGACGGCCGTTTCTTTCGAACCGTGGTGCCGTTGTTACTTCTTTTCCGGTTCGGCAGGCTTCATCGCGTCCTTCGCCGCATCGGCAGC
>DAHUXO010000282.1 GCA_027307095.1 Betaproteobacteria bacterium
GCTTTATGCCATCGTCATCGCGTGCACGAAAACAACAGTCCCCGAAAATGGGGTCAGAGCCAATTTTTTGATTGAGGGGATCCGATCCCTTTTCCCGGGGCGTCAAAAAAATGGCTCTGACCCCATTTTCGGGATTTTTCGTAGAACGTTCGTACGATTCGATGCCGATAGTGGGAAAATACATTGAGAAAGCTCGCTAAGTCCATCTTTTAACGACGAAATTTCTCTGTTGCATTTTGTGCGTAAGTCGTTGTTCTTCAATCAGAAATACGTTGACCGCCTGCACGCCTTGCAGATATAGTCGCGCCAAGTGGTAAAAAGTGGGTGGAAGTGGGGCGTTGGTGGCGCTTCGAAGTCCAGCGCCAATCAGTCCATGAGCGCTCACTTACATTCCGGGCGGAGGAGCGGTCGCACGTGGCGCAAAACGAGGAAAGGGACGCCGGCGGGCCCGGCACGGGCGGCGGGCCGGCGGGCATCCCGGTGAATCGGCCGGTCTTCCGCGGCGTGGCCGAGCTGGTCCTCGACGCCAAGGGTCGCCTCGCCGTCCCCGCGCGGCATCGCGACGGGCTGGCCACCGAAATCGCCGGCCGGCTGGTGATCACCGCCGATCCCGGCGGCTGCCTGCTGATCTATCCGCTCGCGACCTGGGAGCCGATCCAGGCGCAACTGATGTCGCTCTCGTCGTTCAACGACAAGATCCGGGGCTTGCAGCGGCTGATCGTCGGCCACGCCGACGATGTCGAGCTCGACGCGGCAGGACGGATCCTGGTCCCGCCGGCGCTGCGGCGCTATGCCGGGCTCGACAAGCACGTCGTGCTCGTCGGACAGGGGCAGAAGCTCGAGCTGTGGGACGCGTCGAAGTGGCAGGCGCAGACCGCGCAGACGATCGCGTTTCCCGGCGGATTGCCGCCCGAACTCTCCGGCTTCAGCCTCTGATCGCGCGATGCGTCGATGCCTCATGCGGGCCAAGTCACGAGCCATGTCCCCGTCCTTCTCGCGGAGACCGTCGCGGCGCTCGCCACGCGCGTCGACGGCATCTACGTCGATGGCACCTTCGGGCGCGGCGGGCATTCGCGCGCGATCCTCGCGGCGCTGTCCGGGCACGGGCGACTCGTCGCGATCGATCGCGATCCGCAGGCCGAGGCCGCAGCCGGCACAATCGCCGATCCGCGCTTCGCATTCCGTCGCGCGCGCTTCTCCGAATTGCCGCAGGTGCTCGCCGCGCTCGCGATCGTGCGCGTCGACGGCGTCCTGCTCGACCTCGGCGTCTCGTCGCCGCAGCTCGAGGATCCGGCGCGCGGCTTCACCTTTCGTTTCGAGGGCCCGCTCGACATGCGGATGGATCCGACGCGGGGAGAATCCGCCGCCCAATTCGTGGCCCGCGCTTCGATCGACGAACTGACGGAGGTCATTCGAAACTATGGTGAGGAACGGTTTGCTCAATCGGTTGCAAGAGCAATTGCGAAGGCTCGCGAGGTCCGGCCGATCGTCTCGACGCGGCAGCTCGCTGACGTCGTCGCGCAAGCCATCGGCGCGCGCACGCGGGGTGATTGGCGTCAGGATCCGGCCGCGCGGACCTTCCAGGCCCTGAGGATTGCCGTGAATCGCGAGCTCGAGGAATTGGCGACGACGCTGCCCGCGGCCGTGCCGCTGCTCGAGCGCGGCGGGCGCCTGGCAGTGATCAGCTTCCACTCGCTCGAGGACCGGATCGTCAAGCGCTTCATCGCCTGGGCGTCGCGGCCCTTCGGCGGCGACCCGCGGCTCGCACGGATGCCGATTCGCGAGCGCGCGCTGCCACCGACGCCCCTCGTCGCCATCGGTCGTGCGATCAAGCCCTCGGACACCGAGATCGCCGCCAATCCGCGCGCGCGCAGCGCCGTCCTGCGGGTGGCCGAGCGCACGCAGGCGGCCCTGCCGGCCGACTGGCCGCGCGGCTTCGACGCCGGACTGCAATGACGCGCGTGAGCCTCCTGCTGCTCGGCGTGCTGGTGGTTTGCGCGCTGTCGCTGGTCACGTCGCGCCACGAGGCGCGGCGGCTGTTCGTCGAGCTCGAGCGCGAGCAGGCGCGCGCGCACCAGTACGACGTCGAGTACGGGCAGCTGTCGCTCGAGGAATCGACCTGGGGAACGCCGGCGCGCGTCGAGAAGATCGCGCGCGAGCAGCTGCACATGCAGCTGCCGTCGCCGTCGCGCATCGAGATCGTCGACGTCCCGATGGAGAAATCGCGTTGAACGCGGCAGCACCGGGACGCCCGCTTGGGCGTCGCCAAGCGCCTGCCATCGAGCTGCCGCGGGTACGCGCACTGGCGGTGTTCGGCGGGCTCGCCGCGCTGTTCGTGGTCCTGCTGCTGCGCTCGCTGGATCTGCAGTGGTTGGAAAATGGCTTCCTGCAGGGGCAGGGCGCCGCGCGCTTCTCGCGCGAGCTCGAGTTGCCCGCGCATCGCGGCCGCATCGTCGACCGCAACGGCACCGCACTCGCGGTTTCCACGCCGGTCAAATCGCTGTGGGTCTTTCCCGACAAGGTCGACGCGACCACCGACCAGCTGAAGCGGTTGGCGCACGTGCTCGAGACCTCGCAGCGGGCGCTCGCGTTGCGGCTGCACGGCGCCGATGAGTTCACCTACGTGGCGAGACGGCTGTCGCCCGAGACAGCGCAGCGGGCGATGGCGATCGGGATCAAGGGATTGAACGAGCAGAACGAGTACCGGCGGTACTACCCGGCCGGCGATGTGACGGCGCAGATCATCGGATTCACCGGCGATCGCGATCGCGGCCAGGAAGGCATCGAGCTTTCGCAGCAGGCCTGGCTGGGTGGCATACCCGGATCGCGCCGGGTGATCATCGATCGGCGCGGCGAAGCCGTCGAGGACGTCGCCGCGATACGCGCGCCACAGGCCGGCCGCGACCTCGCACTGTCGATCGACTCGCGCATCCAGTACCTCGCGTTCCGCGAGCTCAAGGCGGCCGTCGATCGCAACAAGGCCAAGGCCGGAAGCATCGTGGTCCTCGACGCCAGGACCGGCGAGATCCTGGCGCTCGCCAACCTGCCGACCTACAACCCGAACAGCCGCGACAAGGTCGCGCGCAACACGATGCGCAACCGCGCATTGACCGACACCTTCGAGCCCGGGTCGGTGATGAAGCCATTCACCATCGCCGCGGCGCTGGAAGCCCACAAGATCACGCCCGACACGATCATCCATACCGAAGCGGGACAGATGACCATCGGGCCCAACACCATCCACGACGCGCACCGCGCGGGGCCGCTGACCGTCGCCCAGGTGATCCAGAAATCGTCGAACGTCGGCGCAGCCAAGATCGCGCTGTCGCTGCCCGCGAAGACGATGTGGAACATGTTCACCGAGTCGGGCTTCGGCACGCCACCGCAGACCGGATTTCCCGGGGAAGCCGGCGGACGCCTGCGCCCGCCGAATACCTGGCGGCCGATCGAGCAGGCGACGATGGCCTACGGCCACGGCCTGTCGGTGACCCTGGTCCAGCTCGCACGGGGCTACACGATCTTCGCCGACGGCGGCGAGCTGAAGCCCGTCGAACTGCTGAAGACCGACGGCCCCGTCGCCGGCGTGCCGGTCATCTCGCCCGACACCGCGCGCAAGATCCGGCACATGCTCGAGCTGGTGGTCCAGCCCGGCGGGACCGCGCCCGAGGCGCAGGTTCCCGGCTACCGCGTCGGCGGCAAGACCGGAACCGCCCGCAAGGTCGCCGATGGCGCCTACGAGCGGAAATACGTCGCGGACTTCGTCGGCATCGCGCCGATGTCGAATCCGCGCCTGATCGTTGCGGTGATGATCGACCAGCCGTCGACCGGCGATTACTACGGCGGCAGCGTCGCCGGGCCGGTGTTCTCGAACGTCGTTGGCGCTGCGCTGCGGATGCTGAACGTCCCGACCGACGCACCGGTCGACAACGTGCTGCTGCCCGCGCAGGACGCGCGGGCGAAGGACGGTGGCGTGAAGGAGCAGTCGTGATCCGCCCGGGCGTCCCTGGCGCGTGGAGGAAGCGCTCGTGAGCCCCCCCGCCGCTGCCGACGCCCAAAGCGAAGCGCTGCTCGCGCGGCTGCCGATGCGGCCCGAGCGAATCACCGCCGACAGCCGCGCAGTCGAGCACGGCGTCGCCTTCGCGGCCTATCCTGGCGCACAACGCGACGGTCGCGCATACATCGGCGACGCGATCGCGCGCGGCGCCGCGGCGGTGCTGTGGGAGACGCGGGACTTCGCGTGGGACGCCCG
>DAHUXO010000140.1 GCA_027307095.1 Betaproteobacteria bacterium
TGCGAAGCGAAAGGGAACGCGCCCGGAACGACCTGCTCGCGCCGCGATACCCTCCGGCGCTGGACGCAATCCTCGAACGTTCACGCGAAAGCGTTGCAGCGATGCTGCGGCGCCACGCGCGAATCAGTCCGGCAATCCCGCAATCGTAGGACCCGTCGGGCCCGTTAGACCGGAAACTTTGCGCCCCCGGCTTTCGCCGGGTTTGCCCTTGTACAGACCGATCTTGCGATATGACGCTGGCATTGTAGCCCGATTGTCGACGGATTGCGCAACCGGAGCGCTACGATGCTCGCGAATCCGCGCTTCGCCGGTGTTGCAATCGCACCACGCGATGCGTGGGTGCCGTGCGCGGCGCATGCATCGTCAATTTGTAGTCGACATTTCAGCCCGACATGGCACCGCCACCACCGATGTCAGCCAAAACCTACACCCTCGCCGATTTCGATTACGCGCTGCCGCAACACCTGATCGCGCAGACGCCCGCGCGCGAGCGCAGTGCGAGCCGCCTGCTGCACGTCGACGGAACCGGGCTTCGCGACCTGCACTTCACCGACCTGCCGTCGCTGCTCGATGCCGGTGACCTCGTGGTGTTCAACGACACGCGCGTCATCAATGCACGCATCCATGGGCGCAAACCGACGGGCGGGGAAGTGGAAATGCTTTTGGAGCGCATCACCGGGACCGAATCGGCAATCGTGCAGTTGCGGGCGAGTCATCCGCCCCGCGTCGGAGGCAGCGTGGAGCTGCCGGCCGGCGCGCGTGCAACCGTCGAAGCGCGCGACGGCCGCTTCTTCAGCCTGAGATTCGACGGAGTCGGAGAGCTGCATCGCTGGCTCGAGCAGCACGGCGAGGTGCCGCTTCCGCCCTACATCACCCACGCGCCGGACGCCGCCGATGCCGAGCGCTACCAAACCGTGTATGCACGCGTGCGCGGCGCGGTCGCAGCCCCGACCGCCGGCCTGCATTTCGATGCGCGGATGTTCGACGCGCTCGCGAAACGCGGCGTAGCGCAGGCGTACGTCACGCTGCACGTCGGCGCCGGCACGTTCCAGCCGGTGCAGACCGAGCAGCTCGCCCGGCACCAGATGCATTCGGAGAGCTACTCGATCGCGCAAGCGACCGTCGACGCGATTGAGCGGACGCGCGCGCGGGGCGCACGCGTGGTCGCGGTCGGAACGACTACCCTGCGGGCACTGGAGTCCGCGGCGGACGAATCCGGAGGCCTGCGAGCGGGTCCCGGGGACACCGCGCTGTTCATCACGCCCGGCTACCGGTTCCGCGTCGTCGACCGCCTGGTCACCAATTTCCACCTTCCACGGTCGACGCTGCTGATGCTGGTCAGTGCCTTTGCCGGGTACGACACGATTCGCCGCGCCTACGCCCACGCGATCGCGCAGCGCTACCGCTTCATGAGCTACGGCGACGCGATGCTGCTCGAGCGCGCGTGACCGGCGCGCCGGGAGGGGACCGGCGGCGGTGGCCAGGCAACCCGAGCCCGGGACAGGTCGTCCTCCCGACCCGCCGGCCGCTACCGCAAGCATGATGAAACGTCGTCATACGGCGACAAACTTGCTTCGACATGCCGGACCTGCAACACATCGGCGGCCCCGACTGCCCCCGCACGGTGGTTTCGGTTGGCAAAACGCCTGCCATCCGCTAGTGTGCAAACCATCTGGAATCCTACGGCGGCAGCGAGTTTTGCGCGCCGCTGCGCCGATCACCTTGTCATTGTCATCGACGCTGCGATTTGTCGCAGCGCTACTCGTCGGCCTCGCACTGGCGGGCACCGCCCACGCCGCGCGCGTCGCGGTGCTGTCGGATGCTTACGCCAGCGCGACGGCAGCCAACTTCGCCGCGAACGTCTCCGGGGACACGTTCACCGGGATCGACGTCTCGACGTCGGTCCCGTCGCTCGCCACCTTGCTGGCCAACTACGATGTCATATTGCTGTTCGAAGATGGCGAGTTCGCCAATTCGACGGCCGTCGGCACCCGGGTCGCGGCGTTTGCCCGGGCAGGGCATGGCGTGGTCCTGGGGACGTTCTACGATCAGGACCGAAGCGACGCGACCGGGACGACGACGCCGCCCCACGGCTGGGGTGATCTCGAAAACATCGATCCGAACACGACGGACGGGGTCGGGACGCCCTACGCCGTGCGCACCCTCGACCCGACCAGCATCGTCAAGCACCCATTGACGTTCAAGGTGACCTCGCTTTCGGCCTTGCAGGGCTCGCCCGGTCCCTATGCGGGAGGCAATCAGGCCAAGCCCGGGACCACGGTCGTCGCCGCCTGGCTGCAGCCGAATGCACGCGGGCTGGTCGATCCGGCGATCGCATATCGGCGAACGGGCGCAGCCTGCGTCATCCACATCGGCATCGCGCCCGACTATCCGGTCCTTCCCGCGTTCAGCGATTACGGCACCGACTTCGGCGGCGACTTCTATCGGGTATGGAAGAACGCCTTCGATTTCGGCGCGGCCGATTGCGGCGCCAATGCGATCCCGACCCTCTCCGGATGGGGCTACGTGCTGATGACGCTGATGCTGCTCGGGACGGCGTTCGCTTCCCTGTCCCGAAAATCGCGCGGCGCGAAAGCATCGCGCTAGCGGCGGCGCCGACGGCGCCGCGCCCCCGCGCGAAGCTCATCGATTGCATTCCCCGCCATTGCGCTTCGCCCTGACCGCCAGTTGCGGCGGCGCCCGGCGCGGCCACCTGACACTGACGCACGGCAGCGTCGAGACGCCGATCTTCATGCCGGTCGGGACCTACGGCACCGTGAAGGCGATGTCGCCGGCCGAACTCGACTCCCTCGGCGCACAGATCGTCCTCGGCAATACGTTTCACCTGTGGCTGCGGCCCGGCCAGGAGGTCATCGCCGCCCACGGCGGCCTGCATCGCTTCATGGGTTGGCAAAGACCCATCCTCACCGACTCGGGAGGCTTCCAGGTGTGGAGCCTGGGGGCGCTGCGCAAGGTACGCGAGGAAGGCGTCGCGTTCGCCTCGCCCGTCAACGGCGACCGCCTGCTGCTGACGCCCGAGAAGTCGATGGAGATCCAGCGTGCACTCGATTCCGACATCGTCATGGTGTTCGACGCGTGCACCCCCTATCCGGCGACCCACGACGTGGCGGCGCAGTCGATGGAGCTGTCGCTGCGCTGGGCGGCGCGCTCCAAGGCTGCGCATGCGGGCAACCCGAACGCGCTTTTCGGCATCGTGCAGGGCGGAATGCATGAGGACCTGCGCGACCGCTCGCTCGACGGCCTGCAGGCGATCGGCTTCGACGGCTATGCGATCGGCGGGCTGTCGGTCGGCGAGCCGAAGGAGGACATGCTGCGCATCCTGTCGCACACGGCGGCGCGGCTGCCGGCGGACCGTCCGCGCTACCTGATGGGCGTGGGAACGCCCGAGGACGTGGTCGCCGGCGTGTCGGCAGGCATCGACATGTTCGACTGCGTGCTTCCGACGCGCAATGCGCGCAATGGCTGGCTGTTCACGCGCCATGGCGACATCCGGATCCGCAATGCACGCCACAAAGCCGACACGGCGCCGCTCGACGCCAGCTGCAGCTGCTACACCTGCCGAAACTTCACGCGCAGCTACCTGCACCACCTGCACCGGATCAACGAGATCCTAGGCGCCCGGCTCGCCACGATCCACAACCTTCACTACTACCTGACGCTGATGGCCGAGCTGCGCGAGGCGATCGCCGCGGACCGCCTCGATGCCTACGCCGCGGAATTCGCGGCGGGGCGGCAACGCATGTTAAACTGAGAAGTTGAACCGACTGCCCCTCCCGGGGGCTGGTCGCGCTCGCAGGGCTCACCCATCGAAGCCTCGCGCGGCCGCAGGAATTCCCGTCATTGCCACCGGAGACCCCGACGTGCTCATCACCCCCGCTTATGCCCAGGCGGCAGGCGCCGCAAGCCAGGAAAACACCTTGCTGACCTTCCTCCCGATGGTCGCGATCTTCGTCGTCTTCTATTTCCTGCTGATCCGTCCGCAGCAGAAGAAGCAGAAGGAAGCGCGGGCGATGCTCGACGCCCTCGAGAAAGGCAACGAAGTCGCCACCGCGGGCGGCATCCTGGGGCGCATCGTCAAGCTCGACGAGCAGTACGCGACGATCGAGATCGCCCCCAATACGCAGATCGTCGTGCAGCGCTCGGCGATCTCGCAGCTGCTGCCCAAGGGAACGCTCAAGGGGCTCTAGGGCGACGGGAGACTCTCGCACCCCGCCCCCTCCCCCCGCTCCCGGCCCCTTCCTGCCCATGAACCGGTACCCGCTCTGGAAGTACATCGTCATCGCCGTCGCGCTGGTCGTGGGCATGCTCTACACGCTGCCCAACTTCTTCCCCGAGGTGCCGGCGGTCCAGATATCGTCGTCGAAGTCGGCGGTCAAGATCGACAACGCGCTGCTCGGCACGATCGAAGACACGCTGAAGTCGGCGAACATCGCGTACCGCGGCACCGAGCTCGACCCGGTGGGCATCAAGGTGCGCTTCAACGACTACGACACCCAGCTTCGCGCCAAGGACCTGCTGCA
>DAHUXO010000154.1 GCA_027307095.1 Betaproteobacteria bacterium
TTCTTGTCGGTTCGGCGCGCCCCGGATGCGGCGGCCTGTGACCGGTCGATTCTACGGGGGGCCGACTCGATTGTCCAAGGCGCCGCCGGCGTACCATGGCACACCGGCTTCCGGGCGATGCCCGGGTCCGGTCGCAATTCCCGACGCGATGCCCCTGTCTCCGATCCTGACCATTCCGGCGCTGCGCACCATCGAAGGGCGCCACGCGCACGTGCCGCTGATGGAACGCGCCGGCGCCGCCGCGGCCGAAATCGCCGCCGCAATGCTCGGATCCGGGCGCGGGCCGGTCGTCGTCCTCGCCGGTCCGGGCAACAATGGCGGCGATGCGTACGTCGTCGCGCGAAGGCTGCGCGAACGCGGCGTCGACGTCCACGTCGTCGCGGCCGGCGAGATCGCGGCTCTTCCGGCGGATGCGGCGGCGGCGTGCCGGAGCCTTCGCGCGACCGGCGCGGAACTGCTCGCGGCCCCCCCGGCCGGGCAGCCTGCACTCATCGTCGACGGCCTGTTCGGTGTCGGGCTGTCGCGTCCGCTGACTGCACCCCATGCGAATTGGGTCGACTGGGCGAACGCGAGCGGCGCCCCGATTCTCGCGCTCGACGCGCCCAGCGGTCTCGATGCCGCGACCGGCGTCGCGCACCCGCCGACGATCGTCGCCAACGCCACTGCGACGTTCATTGCCCTCAAGCCGGGGCTGCTCACCGGTGACGGTCCCGACCACTGCGGCGAGATCTCGGTGCATGCGCTCGGCATCGGTGGCGACATCGACCCGTCGGCGAATCTGCGCCTGGAGTGGTCCGGGCTTGCGACCGATCTGCCGGTGGTGCTCGCGCGCCGCAGGCGGGTGACGCACAAGGGCAGCTACGGGAGCGTGTGTGTCGTCGGCGGCGCCGACGGCATGATCGGAGCGCCGCTGCTCGCCGGTCGCGCGGCGCTGCGCTCGGGTGCGGGCCGCGTCGTCGTCTGCTTCGTCGCCGAGCATCCGCCCGGCGTCGATGCGCAATCGCCGGAGCTGATGCTGCGCGATGCGCGCTCGCCCGAACACAGTGCAGATGCGTGGGTCGTCGGGCCCGGGCTCGCGCGCGGCTCGCGCGCGATGGCGCTGACCGCCGGCGCGATCGCACGCGACGAGCCGCGGGTGCTCGATGCCGACGCGCTCAACATCGTCGCGGTCGACGAGACACTGCGACAGGCGATCGCAGCGCGCCGGGCGCCGACGCTCCTGACGCCGCACCCTGCGGAGGCCGCCCGCCTTCTGCAGAGCGACACTGCAGCGATCCAGGCCGATCGCGTCGGATCGGCGGTGACGCTCGCCACGGGGCTGCGCGCGCAGGTCGTGTTGAAAGGCAACGGCAGCATCGTCGCGCGCCCCGACGGCAGCTTCGACATCAATGCGAGCGGCGGCCCGGCGCTCGCGACGGCGGGCTCCGGCGATGTCCTCGCCGGCATCCTGGGTGCGCTGCTCGCCCAGGGCATCGCTGCGGCAACCGCGATGCGCATCGGCGTCTGCCTGCACGGCGCGGCGGCGGACGCGCTGGTCGCGCAAGGGACGGGCCCGATGGGCGTCTGCGCCTCGGAGTTGATCGACGCTGCGCGCGCGCTGGTCAACGAGGCGACCCGCCCCCCTGCCCGGCGCTGACCCGACGCCTGCGCGATCGCGTCGCGGCGCTGCAGGGCTGCGCCCCGATCAGGGCAGGAGCAGCGTCGCTCCCGTCGTCTGGCGCGCCTGGAGCGCGCGATGGGCGTCCGCAGCGTCCTTGAGCGCGAAGACCTGGCCGACTTCGGCCCGCAGCTTGCCCGACTCGACCATCGCGAACATCTCGTCGGCCATCGAGGAGAGCGACGCGCGATTCGCGGCATAGGTGAACAGCGTCGGCCGCGTCGCATAGAGCGAACCTTTCTGCGCGAGCATGCCGATGCTGAACGCGGCGATCGGGCCCGACGAGTTGCCGAAGCTCACGAACATCCCGCGGGGCATCAGGCAGTCGAGCGATTGCGGGAACGTGTCCTTGCCTACGGCGTCGTAGACGACCGGAACGCCCTTGCCCCCCGTGATCTCCTTCACGCGCTCGACGAAATTCTCGCGCGTGTAGACGATCGTATGTGCGCATCCATGCTCGCGCGCCAGCGCGGCCTTGGCCTCGGACCCCACGGTCCCGATCATCGTGACGCCCAGCGCGCGGGCCCACTGGCACGCGATCAATCCGACACCGCCCGCTGCGGCGTGGAACAGGATCGTCTGGCCGGCCTGCAGCGGAAACGTCTGCCGGAACAGGTACTGGACCGTCAGGCCTTTCAGCATCAGCGCCGCGGCGCTGCGGTCGTCGACCGCGGCAGGCAGCCGGACGAGCTTGTCGGCAGGCATCACGCGCTCGGTGCTGTAGGCGCCGAGCGGCGACGTGCAGTACGCGACGCGGTCACCGGGAGCGACCCAGTTCACGCCATCGCCGACCGCCAGGACGGTGCCGGCAGCCTCGGTGCCCAGCCCCGAGGGCAGCGCAAGCGGATACAGGCCGCTGCGATGGTAGGTATCGATGTAATTGACGCCGACCGCCGTGTGGCGCACGCGCGCCTCTCCGGGACCCGGCGCGCCGACCGCGACCTCATCCCAGGACAGGACCTCGGGACCGCCGGTCGCGTGGAAGCGTATTGCATGGGGCATGGTGGTGCTCCGATCGAAATTGAGTGAGACTCGCAGGGACGTCATCGACAGTCTGCATTCGAACATGAGCGTCCGCAACCTCGAGAAACTGTTTCGTCCCCGCTCGGTCGCCCTGATCGGCGCTTCCGACCGCCCGGGAAGCATCGGCGCCGTCGTGATGCGCAACCTGCTCGCTTGCGGGTTCGCCGGGCCGATCTATCCGGTGAACCCCAGCCACCCGACCGTCGCCGGAAGGCGCTCCTACGCCAGCGTCGCCGACATCGACGAAGCCCCCGATCTCGCGCTGATCGCCACGCCGCCCGCCACGATCCCGCAGATCGTATCCGAGCTCGGCGAGCGCGGGACCAAGGCTGCGATCGTTCTCACCGCCGGTCTTTCGGGGCTCCGGGATTCCAGTGGAAGGAACCTCGAGCAGGCGATGCTCGACGCGGCGCGTCCCCATCTGCTGAGGATCCTCGGCCCGAACTGCCTCGGACTGCTCGTCCCGCCACTCGCGCTCAATGCGAGCTTCGCGCACGTCGACGCCCTCCCCGGAAGCCTGGCCTTCGTCTCGCAGTCGGGCGCCCTGACGACGGCACTGCTCGACTGGGCACGATCTTCGCACATCGGCTTCTCGCATTTCATGTCGCTGGGCGAGGCCGCCGACGTCGATTTCGGCGACATCCTCGACTACCTGTCGTCGGATCCGGCGACCTCGGCGATCCTCCTCTACATCGAATCGATTCGCGAGACGCGCAAGTTCATGAGCGCTGCGCGCGCGGCGTCGCGCAACCTGCCGGTGATCGCGGTCAAAGCCGGCCGCGTCGCAGAGGGCGCGAGGGCGGCGGCGTCGCATACGGGGGCACTGGCCGGTGCCGACGACGTCTACGACGCGGCGCTCGCGCGCGCCGGTGTGCTGCGAGTCGACACCACTCTCGACCTGTTCGACGCCGCCGAGACGCTGGCGCATGCGGGCCGCTATGCGGGTGAGCGCGTCGTCATCGTCACCAACGGCGGCGGCCCGGGCGTCATGGCCACCGATGCGCTGATCGCCGGCGGCGGGAAGCTCGCTTCGCTATCGGTCCACACCGTCGAGCGCCTGGACACGCACCTGCCGGCGACCTGGTCGCGCGCCAACCCGGTCGACATCATCGGCGACGCACCGGTCGAGCGCTACGTCGAGGCGCTCGACGCGCTGCTGGCCGACCCGGCAGCCGACGCGCTGCTGTTCATCCACGCGCCGACCGCCGTCGTTTCCAGCCAGGCGATCGCGCAGGCCTGCGCGCCGGTGATCGCCGCATCGAACCGGATGCTGCTCGCGTGCTGGCTGGGCGGCGACGGCCTAGATGCCGCGCGTGCGGTGTTCACCGCCGCCGGCATTCCCGTCTACCTGACGCCGGAAGCCGCCGTTGGCGCGTTCCTAGACATCGCCAAGTTCTTCCGTATCCAGCATCTCTCCGCCGAGACTCCGCCGTCGATCCCCGAGCAGTTCGAGCCCGACATCGCGACGGTGCGCGGCATCGTCGCCAAGGCGCTCGCGCGGGGCGGTGCGCTCCTGAGCGAGCCCGAGTCCAAGGGGGTGCTGGCGGCCTACCGGATTCCCGTCGTCGACACCAGGATCGTTGAATCGGTCGAGGCGCTGCGCGACGCCGCGGTCACGATCGGCCTTCCTGTGGCGCTCAAGATCCTGTCACCTGACATCAGCCACAAGTCCGACGTCGGTGGGGTGGCATTGAATCTCGAGACCGCCGACGATGCCGAGGCTGCCGGGCGCGCGATGCTCGCGCGCGTGCGGAAGCTGCGTCCCGACGCCGCGATCGCCGGCTTCACGCTGCAGCCGATGATTCGTCGCGGCGGCGCGCACGAGCTGATCGTCGGCGCGACGACCGATCCGGCCTTCGGGCCCGTGATCCTGTTCGGGCAGGGTGGGACCGCCGTCGAGGTCATCGGCGACCGCGCCATCGCGCTGCCTCCGCTCAACATGAAGCTCGCGCGCGAACTCGTCGGGCGCACGCGGGTGTCGAAGCTGCTCGCGGGTTACCGCGACCGGCCGGCCGCGGACCTCGACGCCATCGACCTGACCTTGGTCAAGATCGCCCAACTGGTCGCCGACATCCCGGAGATCGTCGAGCTCGACATCAATCCGCTGCTTGCCGATGCGGCAGGCGTCATCGCGCTCGACGCGCGGATCAGGGTGGCCGCGACGAGCACGCGCGGCGCGGCGCGGCTCGCGATCCTCCCCTACCCCAGCGACCTCGAGGAACGCGTCGAAATCGCGGGCAAGCCAGTGCTGCTGCGCCCGACCCGGCCCGAGGACCAGACCGCCCACGTCGCGTTCCTCGCCCGCACCGATCCGGATGCCATACGCACGCGCTTCATCCATCCGGTGCGCGCATTCGCGCATCCGAACCTCGCGAGCCTGACACAGATCGACTACAACCGGCAGATGGCGTTCATCGCGACGTCAACCCGGGCCGATGCGCGCGATTCGATCCTGGGCATCGCGCGCGCCGTCACCGATCCCGACAACGACAGCGCCGAGTTCGCGATCCTCGTGCGCTCCGACCTCAAGGGCCAGGGACTGGGCTTCGCGCTGCTCGGCAAGATGATCCGCTATTGCCGGGGCCGCGGAACGCGCGAGCTGTGGGGTGACGTGATCGCGGACAACGCTGCGATGCTGGAACTCGCGACGACACTTGGCTTCCGCGTTGCAGCGCCTGAGCAGGGTCTCGTCCGCGTGACGCTGGCGCTCTGATTGTCTTCGACCGGGTACCGCGCCTGCATCCCGCAGGCCGGTCAACGCCCGTCGGACGGAGCCTGGGGTTCCCTGCGACGGTGCGGCGCCGGCCGGCGCGGCCGCACCGGCTGCGCCTTGCGCGCCGCGATGCGTCGGTGGCCGGCGAGCTCGCGCACGACCTGGCGCAGCTTGCCGCTGTTGGCGTCGACGACCGGCGGGCAGGCGTCGAGCTCGACCGCGATGTCCGGAAGACCCTGGGCATCGAGGTAGCGGCGCAGGCCGGTCGCGGCGGCTTCGAACACCTGCGATCGACGCCGTGTATCGTCGACGTCGAGGCGCAGCGCGACGGCTTTGGCCTGTCGCTGCACGATCTGGAAGCGATGCACGCCGGCCGCCTCTTCGACGACCGTCGTCAGCGCGAGCGGAATGAGCCGCACGGCGGCGCCGTCACGCGCCTGTAGCGACAGCACGTCGTCGCGCCTGCCGACGACGCGGATCGCCGGCAGCGGATTCCCGCAACTGCAGCGCTCGGGATTCGCGGTGACCGCATCACCGAGATCGTAGCGGATGACCGGCTGGACCCGGTTCGCAAGGTTGGTGACGAGCATCGTATGCGACGGCTGGCCGGGCGGCGTCGGCGAATGATCTGCCTCCACCGGCTCGACGATCACCCAGTCCGCGTTGACGTGCAGCCACCCGGCCGGACAGCCGAACGCGATGCTCATGCACTCCGATGCGCCGTACTCGTTGACGACCGGGCATCCGAAGGCGCGTTCGAGATCCGAGTGCGCGGCAGGCGCCAGATATTCGCCGCCCGACCAGACCACGCTGGGATCGATGCGCAGGCGACCGGCGCGCCGCTCGTCCGCCAGCACCATCAGCATCGTCGGATAGCTGGCGAGATAGACCGGCGCGAAAGCATTGAGCCCGGCGACCAGTCGATCCAGCGGCTCCATGATCGAAAAACCGCGCGCAGCCAATCCCGGCGCGGCGCGGACGACGCGCGCCCACGACGCGATGCTCGCGAAATGATCGCCGGTCGCGGCGACCAGCGCCGCGCGTCCACCCTTGATGATCCCTGCGAAGCAATGCGCCGCCACGCTGCCCGTGCTCATCTGCACCGCGATCAGCGCATCGTAGACGTCGAGGGCGAGGCTGTCCTGGACGTAGATGCCGGACTCGCCGCTGGTCCCTGAACTCTTCCATACGACGTAGCGACCCAGGAAGCGCTCGCCCACGTGTGCGCGATCCGCCAGGAACCGGTCGATGTCTCGCCTGTGGATTTCAGGATCGGTGACCCAGTCGTCGAAGCGCGCCATCAGCGCCGACCGGGTCATGACCGGCAATTGGTCGATCCGGACGTCCGGCGGAAGTCCGCGGTACGCCTCGCGGTACAGCGGTGAATGCGCGCGCGCATGGCGGACCAGCGCGCCAAAGCGGCTGTGCGCCGCCTCGCGGATCGCACCGATCCCCGCCATCCTTCCCCACCACAGCTGCCAGATGCCCGGCCACCAGGTGGTGAGCCGCCTCGTCGTCTCCAGCGCAGGCCGGTCGGCCGATGCCGGCTCGGTGCGCAGGTCAGGCGGCGAAATCCCCGGGGCCGCCATCGCGCGTTCTCTTCGCGGCCACCGCGGTCCGGGAGCGCGGCGCGGCCGCCTTGCTGCGCGCGGTGGCAGCGCGTTCAACGGCTCGCACCAGCAGCACCGGAACGCGGGACTCGCGCAACACGGCTTCCGCATCGCTGCCCATCAGCACCCGGCGCAGGCCGCGCCGGCCGTGGGTTCCGAGCACGATCACGTCCGCGCGGACCTTGCGCGCTTCGCGGACGATCACGTCGGAGATCGCTTGCCCCTTGGATTCGACCAGCAGCGTCTTCGCGGTGACGCCGTTGTCGCGCGCCAGTGCCTCGGCCTTGGCGAGCAGCTTGCGGCCGTTGGCGCGCAGATCTGCGAGCAGCGTGTCGACGTAGTCGGCGGGGATGTATCCCATGTCACCGACGTAGGCCACGCTTGCCACGTTGTCGATCACGTGCAGCACGCTGAGCGTGGCGCGCTGGTCGGACGCGAGGCCGATCGCCGCCTTGAGGCCACGGGTGGATGTGGGGCTGCCGTCGACTGCCACGAGTACCTGCTTGAACATGAAATCCTCTCCCGTTGAACGCATGGCGTGCTGCCGCGGCCGCCCGCATGCACCACTCCGTTATCCAGCCACCATTGGGCGCGCATCCGCGGCCCCACGCGTTGATCCCGGTCAACCCGGGCGCCGGCTGCGTAGCTTGCCGCAGCCGGCGATGCCGATCAACCGCGATCGTGCATCGGCGGCAAGAGCGCCCGGAACCGTCGGACGGGCGACGTCGAAGCCGCGAATCCGGGCAACCGCGCATTCGGAGCACCGTCGGCCGGAGGTCGCACCGGTCATCCAGCGCCATCGATGACGCCGAACTCCACGGGCGCTCGGATGTAGAAAATGCCGACGTGCTCGGCCGTGACCAGATCGATCAGCCGCTGGGCATCGTCGTCGCTCACGGCGAAATCGACCTGCACCGTGAGGTCGCCCGCGAGTTCGAAGAAGTGCTCCTCGCGCATCACGCCATGGCGTCCGAATCCCGCGATCGCGCGAAACGCGGACCCGCCGTGGATCCCGAGGCCTTTCGCCCGCTCGAGCAGCCATTCGTAGAGCAGGATGTGACGATGCTTGCGACTCTCGTGGACGTAGAAACGCAGCAGCGTGCCCTTCATGACGAAGCCCCCCATGCAAACAGCGCCCGCACCAGCATGATCCCGGCGACCGTCATCAGCAATGAGCCCGCGACATGGGCGACGATTCCGATGGTGCTCCACAGCCATTCGCGGCGGATGAGCAGGGTCGTCATCTCGGCCGAGAACGTCGAGAACGTCGTGAGTCCGCCGAGAAAGCCGGTCGTGGCGAACAACCTCAGTTCCGGCGACATGATCGCGTGGCGGGTGATGAGCTCCATCGCGAGGCCCATCAGCAGCCCGCCCAGCAGATTGGCGGCGAGCGTTCCGAGCGGCAGCGTTGGAAACAGCGGATTGAGCGCGATGCCCAGGCCCCAGCGCATCCACGCGCCGACGGCCGCGCCGACGCCCACGGCAAAAACCGATCCCCATGCGAGCATGCACACCCTCCTGTCGTCATCGCGGCACGAGCACACACTTCCAGGGCGGTGACGCAGAGGATGCGCCTACCCGTCCCGTACGACGGGACTGCGGGTAGGCATCATCGGCCTTGCGGCGGTTCGGCGATCCGTCCCCGCGAGGCCGCGGCGACGTCAGCACGGGAGGAATGCCATCTCCGTCGCCGCATTCTAGCGGTCGCGCCCAGCGGAGACAAGATTCGCGCGATCGCCCCGACGACGTCCCCGGCGATGCCCTCGTCCCCGGCGACGCCGATGCCCAGCGTGGCTTTGGCCTGCCTGGCGGAATCGAGGACAATCACCTTGCAGGGCAAGCCGAGGAGCCCCGGATCGGGCGCGTCCATGCCGGCCGAACCCGGGAATCGCGGTGTCGGTCATGTCGTCGCCTCGCAATCGCCCGCAACATCTTGAATCGGCGCATTCACGGCACTCGCCGCAACCCGCGTGGTCAATGGCAGTGGCGGCATCGCGGGCACCGGGTGCCACCCGCGCACGCCGCTGCCCCCGGCACTGGCGCCAGGATGCGGATCCTGCGGCCATGAATGACCCGGCGTTTGCGAGGTGTGCAGGATGGGCGATCGAGGCGGAGAATTGGTGATGCGATTGGAGAATCGGCGATGCGCATGAGCAGGGTTGGATATTTCGCGGATTTCGTCGTCTATCCGGTGCTGCTGGCTGTCCTCGCCTGGGAGACGCTGCGCCACGCCCTCGCTCCGCAGCGCGAGGACTGGATGCTGGCGGCCGGGGTGGGGCTGGGCGGCTGGACGCTGCTCGAATACGCGCTGCACCGTTACGTCCTTCATCACGCACCCCCGTTTCGCAGGATGCACGCGCTGCACCACGCGAGTCCGGCGGCGCTGATCGGCACCCCGAGCTGGCTCAGCGTCTCGCTGATCGGCGGTCTCGTCTTCCTGCCGCTGCTGCACGCGCTGCAACTCGACATCGCGAGCGGGGCGACCGCCGGCCTGATGCTCGGCTACCTTTGGTACGTCGGTGTCCATCACGCAGCCCACCACCGACGTGCGCGGCCCGGCAGCTACCTCCATCGGGCCAAGCAGCGGCATGCGCTGCACCACCATTCGCCACAGGCCTGCAATTTCGGGGTGACGACCGCATTGTGGGACAGGCTCTTCGGGTCGGCGCAATCGCCCGCCGGCAGCTAGGCTGCCGGACGCTTCCTGATCGCAGCCGCCAGCGCGTCGATTTCGGGCCCGGCCTCGCGGGTGACGGGAAATGGCCGCCCCGCCTTGCGGTACCAGTAGCGCGCGTTGCCCAGATCGCCCTCGATCAGGTGCGCAATGCCGTGCGCCCAGCATCCCGGCTGCGTGTCGTCGTGGCGCACCATTTCATGCGCTTTCTCCCAATCGCCGTGCTTCAGATGCCGGATCGCCGTGCCGATGGTCATCCCGCCCTCCGCTCGATGGTCATGCCTCGGCGCACTCGGCCGTGGTCGGCGTCAGGCGCCCGCGGCCATTGCATGGGCCACGTCCGCCTCGCGGGGCAGCGGCGCCACCGCGCCATAGCCCAGCGTCTTCAGTGCCGCGGCCGCATTGGCGTAGCGGGCGGCAGTGAAAGGGTCGTCCCCGGCGAGGCTTCGCGCCAGGAACGCACCGTCGAAGCAATCCCCGGCACCGGTCGAGTCGACGGCGTCCACGCGCATTCCGGGCAGATGCTCGCGGCGCGCGCCATCCGACACCATGCAACCCTCCGGTCCCAGCTTGAGGACCACCGCCGTCGACCCGAGCGCGTGGCAGGCGTCGACGATCCGCGGGGGATCGTCGAGATCGAACAGCAGCCTGGCGTCGTCGAGACTCGGCAGCGCCCAGTCTGCGCTGCGCAGGGTCGCGAACACGATCGCGCGCGCGCGCGCCAGCGGCCACAGCTTGAGACGCAGATTGGTGTCGTAGGCGATGCGCACGCCGGCTGCGCGGGCCGCGTCGATCGCGGCGAAGCAGGCGTCGCAGGCGGACGCCGAGATCGCCTGGCTGATCGCCGACACGTGGAGCACCCGTGCCGACGTGATCAGGTCCAGGGGCAACGACGCCGGCGCGAGGCGCGACGCCGCCGATCCGCTGCGCAGATACGCGAACTCGTGGCCCTCCGTGCCATGTGAGACGAAGTAGACCCCGGTCGGCGCCCCGGGATCGACGGCCACGCCCGAGGTGTCGACGTCCTCGGAACTCCACAGGTCGAGCAGGCGCCTGCCGAACGGATCGTCGCCCCCGCGCGGGACAGAGCCCGCGCGGGCGCCGAGGCGTGAGGCTGCGATCATGGTGTTCGACGTGTCGCCCCCGAAACCCTGCAGCCAGCTGCCCGGATCGTCGCGCCGAACCTGGTTGAACTCCACCATCGCCTCGCCGATCGCGACAATGTCGGGGCCACTTCCCCGCGTTGCGGACCGATCCGGCGTTGCTCCGCCCATCAGGCGACCTGCGTCACGCGCCGCGCGCGGGCAGCGCGCGGAATGCCGCGGCATAGGCCGCCGCTCCCGCGCGCACGCGCGCCGGATCCGCGCCCGGCTTGTACAGGTTCGAGCCGGTGCCGAACCCCGCCGCGCCCTCGGCCCACCACGGCCCCATGTTGTCGGGGCGGATGCCGCCGACAGCGAACACCAGCGTCCCCGCGGGGAGCACGGCGCGCCAGGCGCGCAATGCGGCCGGGACCATCGCTTCGGCGGGAAACATCTTGAGCCCGTCGGCGCCCGCGGCGAGCGCAGCGAAAGCCTCGGTCGGAGTCGCCACTCCCGGGAGGCAGATCATCTGCAGGCGCTTCGCTTCCCTCACGACTGCGACATCGGCATGCGGCATGACGATCAGGCGGCCCCCTGCGTCGCGCACGCGCGCGACATCGCCGGCAGCGAGGACCGTGCCTGCCCCGACGAGGCAGTGATCTCCGAATCCGCGCGCGAGACGCCGGATCGATTCGAATGGCTGCGGCGAGTTGAGCGGGACCTCGAGGATCCGGAATCCCTCGGCGCAGAGCGCCTCGGCGACCACGGGGATTTCATCGGGGGTGATGCCGCGCAGCACCGCAACCAGCGGCAGGGGCACCAGGTAGTCTTCGAGCTTCATCGGCGGGCATTCTCAGGTCGGTTGGAGCGCGGTGACGAGCCCCGCTTGCAGCGCGATGCGCCAGAGTCCATGCGCGGCCGCGTCGGGTTGGCCGGTCTGGGCGACGATCCCTGCATCGGCCAGCGCGTGCGCGTAACGTGCCGGCAAGGTCCCGTCGCCGATGATGCGCACGGTGCCGGGATCGGCGCCGGCGCGCCGCGCCCATTCGCGCGCAGCGCGGATCTCGCGCCCGATCAGCAGTCCGGACAGCCAGTCCGCGACCTCGTCGGGAGCAAGCGTTCCCGCGAGCGCAAGCGTGCGCGCGCCGAAGATATCATGCGCGAGCTCGCCCGCAGCGAGGCCGCGGGCGACGCCGACCGAAAACGACTCCTGCGCGGCTGCGTCGGGCCTGCCTTCGGCGAGGCGGCCAAGCATGCTGTGCTCGATCAGCAACGCGTAGAGCTCGCCGGTCATGAACGTCGTGAAGTCGACGACGCGGCCGTGATCGACCCGGGCCCATTTGCTGTGCGTGCCCGGGAGCACCGCCAGCACCGCGTGCTCCCCCGCATTCACGGCGCCCAGCAATTGGGTCTCCTCGCCGCGCATCACGTCGGGCACGCCCGCGGCATCGACGCTGGCGATCCCGGGAACGATGGTCAGGCGCTCGACGCGCGTCTGCACGACGCGATCGGCAAGCGCGACGAGCGACGCCGGGCATTCGACATAGGGAGCTTCGATCCAGCCCTGGCGGCTGCCGATCATCCCGCAGGCGATCAGCGGCACCGACTCGGCGCTCCAGTCGCCGAGCGACTGCGCGAGCGCAAGGTCGAGGCGGCCGTTGCGCACCTGCTTGATGCCGAGCGGCGCCTTGCGCGAACCGAGGAGGTGCCCCGCACCGTCGACGCGGTATGCCCGCGCGCTGGACGTGCCCCAGTCGATGGCGATCAGCGCGGTGTCGGACACGTCGGTTTCCGGAACGCGCCGCGCGCGAGCCTGGCGAGCCCGCGTCAGGCTACCAGCGCTGCGCCGCTTCGGCGTCGCTCTCGCGTGCCTCGACCCAGCGATCTCCCGCGGGCGTGCGTTCCTTCTTCCAGAACGGAGCGCGGGTCTTGAGCAGGTCCATCACGTAGCGACAGGCATCGAATGCCATCCCGCGGTGCGCGCTGGTGACGGCGACGAGCACGATCTGGTCGCCGGGCGCGAGCGCCCCGACACGGTGGATGACGAGCGCATCGCGAATGTCGAATCGCGCGCGGGCTTCGGCCACGATCTCGGCGAGCGAGGCCTCGGTCATGCCGGGGTAGTGCTCGAGGGTCATGCCGTCGATGGGCGCGGACTCGTTCACGTCGCGCACCGTACCGATGAAGCTCGCGATCGCGCCCACGCCGGTGTCGCCGCCGCGCAGCCTCGCGAGTTCCTGCGCGACGTCGAAATCGGCGGTCTGTACGCGCACGTTCATTGCGGAAACCGCGTCAGCCACCGGTGACGGGCGGGAACACGGCCACCTCGTCGCCGTCCTTCACCGCACTGCCCGGATGCGCCACGCAATGATTGACCGCGTAGCGCACCGCCCGCCCATCGGCGAGCTCGGCGGCCCACGCTCCGCCGCGCGAGCGCAGGGCGGCGACGACGTTGCGGACGCTGGGGGAATCATCCGAGGTGAGCACCAGGCTCTCGCCCGCCGAGGCGAAGGCTTCGCGCAATCGCGCGAGGTAGACGAGTCTCACGGTGGTGGTGACGATGGATGCGGGGACGTTCGTCATGGGCTCGTGCAGGAGGAAACGACACAGCGCCGCCGCGCCGTCGCGTCGATGCCGGGATTGTACAACCGCGGGATGGTGCGCTGCGAAGTCGGTGCCGGCGGGCCTGTCCCGGCGCGCCTCGGGTGGGGGTCGAACCTAGAACCGGAACTGCACGCCGAACTGAACCTGGTCGGAATCGGGAAGCGGTCCGGTGACCGTCTCGCCGGCGAAGCGCGGGAACCGCGCATACTCGAGCCGCAGGCCCAGCGCGCGGGTGACGTCGTAGCGGACGCCGACCCCGTAGTTGACGCCGTCGCGCAACGGCCGCGCATCACCGGGCGACAGCGCCGCCACCGCGTAGGAGGGCAATCCATCGCTCTGCGCGTAGCCCAGGCGCCCGTAGAGCGAAAAACTCCTGAGGAACGACCAGGCCGTGTAGACGTCCGCGTTCCAGCTGTGCTCGCCGAGCCCCGGCGCCGTTGCCAGCGACAAACCGACACCTCGCGGCGTGCCGGCGTCGAGCTGCCACAACTGGCGGCGGTCGGTCGTCGAGAACGAGCCTTCGAGCGAGACGTCGTTGGAGAACCGGTACCCGCCGAAGAACAGGGATCGCCGTGCTGCCGCGTCGTCGGTCACCGGCGGCGCATAGCGCCCCCAGGTCGATGCCAGGCGCCCGAAATTGATCCCACCCGAATCCACGCCGTCGTCGCGCAAGGCGACCCCGCCGTAGAACCC